>JAEVZQ010000333.1 GCA_023392135.1 Pseudomonadota bacterium
GCGCATAACGGCGAGATCAACACGCTCAGGGGCAACGTCAACTGGATGGCCGCGCGGCAGGCGTCCGTCTCCTCGCCGCTGTTCGGCAACGACATCAGCAAGCTCTGGCCGATTTCCTACGAAGGCCAGTCGGATACGGCCTGCTTCGACAACGCGCTCGAGTTCCTGGTGATGGGCGGCTACAGCCTCTCCCATGCGGCCATGATGCTGATCCCGGAGGCCTGGGCGGGCAATCCGCTGATGGATTCGCGCCGCCGCGCCTTCTACGAGTACCACGCCTGCTTGATGGAGCCGTGGGACGGCCCGGCCGCCATGGCCTTCACCGACGGCCGGCAGATCGGCGCCACACTCGACCGCAACGGCCTGAGGCCCGCGCGCTACCTCGTCACCAATGACGACCGGGTGATCATGTCGTCCGAATCCGGTGTACTGCCGATCCCAGAGGATCAGATCGTCGCCAAGTGGCGGCTGCAGCCCGGCAAGATGCTGCTCATCGACCTCGAGCAGGGCCGCATCATTTCAGACGACGAGCTCAAGGCCGAGCTCGCCGCCCGCAATCCATATGAGCAGTGGCTGCGGCGCACGCAGATCCAGGTCAGCGACCTGCCGCAACCGAAGATGCCGAAGAAGCGGAAATCGAATGTCGACCTGCTCGATCTGCAGCAGGCCTTCGGCTACACGCAGGAGAGCCTGAAATTCCTGATGGCGCCCATGGCCCAGACCGGCCAGGAGCCGTCGGCTCCATGGGCAACGATACGCCGATCTCGGCGCTCTCAAACAAGCCGAAGCTGCTGCACACCTATTTCAAGCAGAACTTCGCGCAGGTGACGAACCCGCCGATCGACTCGATCCGCGAGGAGCTCGTCATGAGCCTCGTGTCGTTCATCGGGCCGCGGCCGAACCTGCTCGATCTGGAAGGTACCTCGAAGCTGAAGCGGCTCGAGGTCGGCCAGCCGATCCTCACCAACGACGAGCTGGAGCGCATTCGCCAGATCGGCGACGTGCCCGACAACCATTTCACGTCCATCACCATCGATATCACCTATCCGCAGGAGCAAGGCACGGCCGGCATGGGTCCTGCGCTCGATGTGATCTGTGCCGAGGCCGAGGAGGCCGTCCGCTCGGGCGATTACAACATCATCATCCTTTCCGACCGCGCGATGGGGCCGGACCGCATTCCCGTTCCGTGCCTGCTGGCCACCTCTGCCGTTCACCATCACCTGATCCGGCAAGGCCTGCGCACATCCGTCGGGCTCGTCATCGAAACCGGAGAAGCGCACGAGGTCCACCAGTTTGCGGTGCTGGCCGGCTACGGCGCCGAGGCGATCAATCCTTACCTCGCCTTCGACACCATCGAGCAGCTCGTCGGCGAGCTCGGTGAAGCCCTGCCTCCCAAGGAGGCGGTCAAGCGGTATATCAAAGCCATCGACAAGGGCCTGCTGAAGGTCATGTCCAAGATGGGCATCTCGACCTACCAGTCCTATTGCGGCGCCCAGATATTCGATGCCGTCGGCCTCAAGTCGAGCTTTGTGCGGAAATTCTTCACCGGCACCAACACTCAGGTCGAAGGCGTCGGCCTGCGCCAGATCGCTCGCGAGGCGGTCGAACGGCACCGGCAGGCATTCGGGGATGTGCCGACGCTGCAGAACGCGCTCGATGTCGGCGGCGAGTATGCCTACCGCATCCGCGGCGAGGCGCACATGTGGCGGCCGACCGTCGTCGCCGACCTGCAGCACGCGGTGCGCGGCAACCTGCCCGACAAGTACCGGTCCTACGCGCAGCAGATCAACGAGCAGTCCGAACAGCTCATGACCCTGCGCGGCCTGTTCCGGATCAAGTCTGCCGGCGAGATCGGCCGCAAGCCGGTGCCACTGGAGGAGGTCGAGCCGGCCGCCAACATCGTCAAGCGCTTCTCGACGGGCGCCATGAGCTTCGGCTCGATCAGCCGTGAGGCGCACACGACGCTCGCCATTGCGATGAATCGGATCGGCGGCAAGTCGAATACCGGCGAAGGCGGCGAGGAAGCGGACCGCTTCAAGCGGCTGCCGAACGGCGATTCCATGCGCTCGGCCATTAAGCAGGTGGCCTCGGGGCGGTTCGGCGTGACCACCGAATACCTCATCAACTCGGACGTGATGCAGATCAAGATGGCGCAGGGCGCCAAGCCCGGCGAGGGCGGGCAGCTTCCGGGCCACAAGGTCGACGCGACCATTGCGAAGGTGCGCCATTCGACCCCCGGGGTCGGTCTCATCTCACCGCCGCCGCACCACGACATCTATTCGATCGAGGACCTGGCGCAGCTCATTTTCGATCTGAAAAACGTCAATCCAAATGCCGACGTCTCGGTCAAGCTCGTCTCCGAGGTGGGCGTCGGCACGGTCGCGGCGGGCGTCGCCAAGGCGCGCGCCGATCATGTCACGATCTCCGGCTTCGAAGGCGGCACCGGCGCCTTGCCGCTGACCTCGATCAAGCACGCGGGCTCGCCGTGGGAGATCGGTCTCGCCGAAACCCATCAGACGCTTGTCGGCAACCGCCTGCGCAGCCGCATCGCCGTGCAGGTCGACGGCGGCATCCGCACGGGCCGGGATGTGCTGATTGGCGCCCTGCTCGGCGCGGACGAGTTCGGCTTCGCGACGGCCCCGCTGATCTCGCTCGGCTGCATCATGATGCGCAAGTGTCATCTGAACACCTGCCCCGTCGGTGTCGCCACGCAAGACCCCGTGCTGCGTGCCAAGTTCAAGGGCAAGCCGGAGCACGTCATCAACTTCTTCTTTTACGTCGCCGAGGAGGTGCGCGAGCATATGGCCGCGCTCGGCTACCGTACCTTCAACGAGATGATCGGCCAGTCGGAAGTGCTGGATAAGGACCGCGCGATCCGCCACTGGAAGGCGCGCGGGCTCGATTTTTCGAAGCTGTTCCACAAGCCGGACGTCGACCGTAGCACCGCGATCTATAACAGCGAGCGCCAGGACCACGGTCTCGACAAGGTGCTCGATCGCAAGCTCATCGAGCTGGCGAAGCCAGCGATCGAGGAGCGCAGGCCGGTCCGGCACGAGCTGGCCATCACCAATCGCGACCGTGCCGTCGGCGCGATGCTGTCGGGCGAGATTGCCAAGCGCCACGGGCACGAGGGCCTGCGCGAGGACACGATCTGGCTGACGCTGCAAGGCACAGCCGGCCAGAGCTTCGGCGCATGGCTCGCGCACGGTGTTACGCTCGACCTCGTCGGCGAGGCCAACGACTACGTTGGCAAGGGCCTCTCGGGCGGCAAGCTGATCGTCCGGCCGCACCCGAATACCGGGATCAAGCCGGAAGAGTCGATCATCGTCGGCAACACCGTGCTCTACGGCGCCATCAGCGGAGAGTGCTACTTCCGCGGCATCGCGGGCGAGCGCTTCGCGGTGCGCAACTCGGGTGCCGTCGCGATCGTCGAAGGCACAGGAGATCACGGCTGCGAGTACATGACGGGCGGCGTGGTCGTGGTGCTCGGACCGACGGGGCGCAACTTCGCGGCGGGCATGTCGGGCGGCATCGCCTACGTGCTCGACGAGCGGGGCGACTTCGAGCAGCGCTGCAACCTCGCCATGATCGACCTGGCACCGGTCGAGGCCGAGGAAGAAGTGATGCGCCGGCTTGCCAATCAGGGCGGCGATCTCGAAAGCCACGGCCTCGTTGACATTCTTTCAGACATGGACAAGCGCGACGCTGAGCGCCTGCATCAGCTGATCGAGCGCCACGCCCGCTACACGAATTCGGCGAAGGCCCGCCTGATCCTCGATGACTGGCGAGCCTGGCTGCCGAAGTTCAGGAAGGTGATGCCGGTGGAATACCGAGAGGCACTGCGCCAGATGGCCGAGCATCAGGCAAACGATAAGACGGGGCTCGAAGTGCTCGAGATCGGCCTGCCCGAATCGCCCAAGCCGGCGGCGGAGTGATCAGCTCAGCGAGCAACGAACGGATTGCGGATCGTGAGGCCGTCAATGGTAAGCCCGTCGTGCATGTCTTCGGAGTACAGGGTTCTGCAGCCCGCAAGCTGTGCCGCGGCAATGATCAGCGCGTCATATACGTTGAGCTGGTATCGCTCGCAAATTGAGAAGGCGCGCTCGTGGGTCTCGATCGTCAACGGCTCGACCCGGCAGACGGCACGCACGGCAGTGAGCGTGGTGTGTACATTGGCAAACGTCAGCCGATGTTTGAGCAGCCCGACGTTGAGGAACTCATTGAGGACCTGGACGCTGATGGTGCCGCCGGCCCGCAGCAGGCGCGCCGCAACGCCTGCCTTGGCCTCGTTTTCGGAAGCGAAGTAGACAACGATGTTCGTGTCGAAGAACACCTCAGTTGCGGACATTGCGGCCGCCGCGCCGATTGGCCTCCTCGCGATCGAACTAGAAGTCGGCGGGCAGCTTATTGGGCATTTTACGGACTCGCTCGAACAGCTCGTCGATGCTGGGCTTCCGCTCGATCTCCAGCGCACCCTCCTTGGGACGAATGTCAACCTCGTCCCCCTCCTTGAGGCCGAGCTCGGCAACCAGCTTGGCAGGCAGGCGAACTGCCAGGCTGTTACCCCACCTGGATACCTGCATCGCATACCTCCGGATATACATTGATCATGATGTATATCTAAACTCGACCTACACGGACATCAAGCAGAACGGCGCCAAGACGAAAGCAAGCAACAATGGGCAAGATCACCGGCTTCATGGAATTCGAGCGTGTCGATCGGATGTACAAGCCCGTCGAGGAGCGTGTGAAGCACTGGCGCGAGTTCGTCGTGCCGTTGCCCGAGGGCGAGGTGCGAACGCAGGCGTCGCGTTGCATGGACTGCGGAATCCCCTACTGCCACAACGGCTGCCCCGTGAACAACCAGATCCCCGACTGGAACGACCTCGTCTACAAGGGCGACTGGCAGAGGGCCGCACTCAACCTGCACTCGACGAACAATTTCCCGGAGATGACCGGGCGCATCTGCCCTGCTCCATGCGAGGCTTCCTGCACGCTCAACATCGACGACAAGCCGGTCACCATAAAGACGATCGAATATTCGATAGCGGAGCGCGCCTTCGAAGAAGGCTGGATCGTGCCGCAACCGGCGGAGCGCAAGACGGGCAGGCGGGTCGCGATCGTCGGGTCGGGACCGGCGGGCCTGGCCGCTGCGCAGCAACTCGCCCGCACAGGTCACGATGTCTACGTCTACGAAAAGAACGCCAAGCCCGGCGGCCTGCTTCGCTACGGCATTCCGGACTTCAAGCTCGAGAAGCAGGTTGTCGACCGGCGCGTGAAGCAGATGGAGGCCGAAGGCGTCGTCTTCCACTGCGGTGTGCACGTGGGGGCCGATGTCTCTGCCCGGCAGCTCGAGACCGAGTACGATGCCGTCCTGCTG
>JAEVZQ010000379.1 GCA_023392135.1 Pseudomonadota bacterium
GTCA
Source organism: Pseudomonadota bacterium (assembly GCA_023392135.1). GTDB lineage: Bacteria > Pseudomonadota > Alphaproteobacteria > Rhizobiales > Hyphomicrobiaceae > ZC4RG25. Next base: position 5 of record JAEVZQ010000379.1, read on the forward strand.
CGTTCAAACCCCACCCCCGGCGCTGCGCGCCGACCTCTCCCCATGGGAGAGGTTAAAAGGTGTTCGCTACACAGAATCCAATCGAGCTCTAAACGTTAGCTACGTGGAGCATGGTGTTGGCAGCCGTCCCGGCGGCGCCCATGTGCGGCACGTGATAGGTTGCCTTGCGCATCGCTGGCGCCCTCTCGAGCACCTTTTTGACAGCCTCCGGATCAAGCCCCGTCTTCTCCATCGCTTTCACATACTCATGGACGGCGCGCTTCTTGGCTTCGGTCAGGATCATCTGACACCGGGAGAGCGCATGCACTTCCGCATCGCCCTTCACCTCGATGGGCGCATAGAGGAGATCGGGATGCTGGCCAACGACACCCGCCATTGCCCCGATGCTCATCGTGTTCGGCATGCAGGAGTAAGGCGACAGCTCGCAGATCATGTGCGCCTTGTTGTGAAGGTGCGCCCAAAGGGCCTTGCCGATCAGCATGTCGCCTTCACCGCCCGACAGCCGATGATGGAAATAGGGCGCCGCCAGCCGCCGCAGTTCATACTGGTCCGGGATTTCGTGCGGGATGTTGCCCAGCGCCTTGCGCATGCGGTTGTAAGTGCCGCGAAAGACCTTCTGCAGACCCTTCAACGCCCAGATCTTCGCCTGCGCGCCGCGGTCGGTGCCGATACGGTCCTCCAGTTCCTGGACATAAAACCGGATCCAGTAATCCAGCCAGACGACGATGGCTGCCGGATAAACCTCGGCGCCTTCCGATTCCAGCCAGCGGTGGATATTGTAGTTGGGGTCGCCCTCGACGGTCTGCAGATAGAATTCGCCAGTAATCTTCACCACCGGCTTGACCTGCAGGCGGTCCACCTCGACCGCGTCGAATTTGCGATAGACCTCGCGCAGCGCCTTGATGAAATAGCTCGTTGTCAGATGCCAGGCGAGCGGGCCCCACTTCTCGCCCTTTGCCGGGCGGTTTCGGAAAATTTCGCAAAGGTAAGCGATGCTCTCCTTGACCACGCTGTCCGTCTGACCGGGGACCACCTCGTATGGCCGCGTCCGGTATTCCAAGCTCTGCAAAGCATCCGTGCACAGAATCGCCCAGACCACTCCAAGGGTGAGCGGAATATTGACCTCGAAACCGCCGCCCTCGAGTGCACCCTGCTCCATCCGGTTCTGCGCAACCAGAAATATACGAAAAGCCTCGAGGCCGACATTACGCAGCGCCAGCTCGTAGCTCTGATGGTACTGGCCGAAGCGACAGGCACCACAGGAGCCCGCGGTGACGTACACGTATTTGTCGGCTACGGCGTCTGCCCCGATCCGCTTGGCCTCCTCGCGCAGGAAGTTTGCGAGGTTGCCCGTCGTGAAGCTCGTGGGGCAGCATTGTCCGATGTCAGCCAGCTCACGGCCGAGCAGAAGATCATTCCGTGTTGCTACCGGTAGCGGCCGGGCCTTGTAGCCCATGTTCTCGAACACCGCCTGCATGACGTGCTCGGCGCGCCAATGCAGCCCGCCATAGAGAATCTCGACATTCCCGATTTCGGCTTTTGTGAGGGGGCGTGGCTGGTAGGCGCGATAATGTTGCTGCTGCAGCGAGATGGCCATGCACTACGCTCCGTCCGGAGGTCCCGTCGAGACCACGAACAGCGCAAGCGACAAGTTGGTTCCCGGAATCCGCAGTCCAAATTGCGAGTTGCGAGCGCAACGTTTGCGAGCGGCTAACTGAAGTGCTTTCCGGATTGAGCAGCACGTCAGCCATCGCATGAACTCTGAGGAGCAGGCGGCGTTCCGAAAGCCCCCTGCTCAGCGGCGAGCTGGCTGCGTGCGAAATTGAACTGGGGGCGACCCCGGTCGGGCGGTGGGCTGCCGTCAGTTGCCTGTCTGGCAATGCCCTATCGGGACGCTGACGACCTCACCGCCTGAAACCGAAAGCGCCACCTCGCCGCGCTTCAGCTTCATGGCGTCCGCGCCGAACAGCTCCCGCCGCCAGCCGCGCAGGGCCGGCACGTCCGGATTATCCTCGGAGGCGATTTGTTCCAGGTCGCTGGTATCGGCGATCAGCTTTGGCGCCACCCGGTTGCGCGCTGCGGCCGCCTTGAGCAAAACCCGGAGCAGATCGACCAGGGCCGTGGCTTCCGCCGACAGCACCTGACCCGACGGGATCTGTGGAAGCGTCCGCGGGTCACGCTCGAGACCAAGCTTCACCGCCTCGACGATCTCCCGCGCACGAGCCGAGCGAGAAAAGCCTTCGCTCAAGGTCCTGAGCTCGCCGAGCTTTGACGTGTCGGTCGGCGACTGGTTGGCGATATCGTACAGCGCCTCGTCACGCAGGATACGCGCGCGGGGAACGTCCTGGGTCTGTGCGGCGCGCTCACGCCAGGCAGCCAGCTCAATGAGCACGCCCAGGGAGCGCCGGTTCCTGACCCGCATCTTGAGGCGCTGCCAAGCGTGCTCGGGCTTGGTCTCGTAAGTGGCGGGATCGGTGAGCGTGGCCATCTCCTCATGAAGCCAGTGCGCGCGCCCGCTGCTCTCCAGCTCCGCTTTGAGCTTGGCGTAGACGTCACGCAGGTGCGTGACATCCGCCAGTGCATAGGCGAGTTGCTTTGGAGTGAGTGGCCGCCGGCTCCAGTCGGTAAAGCGGGAAGATTTGTCGATATCCTTGTTCGTGAGCTTCTTGACGAGGTTCACATAGCTCACCGACTCGCCGAAGCCGCAAACCATGGCCGCGATCTGGGTGTCGAAGATCGGATGCGGGATGAGGTTCGCCTTGGCGTAGACGATCTCCACATCCTGCCGGCCGGCGTGGAAGACCTTCGTCACGCGCTCGTTGGCCATCAGGTCATAGAACGGCCCGAGGTCGAGCCCCGGGGCGAGCGGATCGACGATATACTCGTCCTCGGGCCCTGCCATCTGGATGAGGCAGAGCACCGGCCAGAAGGTCTGCTCGCGAAGAAACTCTGTATCGGTCGCAACGAATGGATGCCGGGCAAGCCGGGCACAAGCATCCGCGAGGTCGGAATTTGTCGTAATGAGAGGCATCGGTCGCGCGATATAACCCAGCACGCCACGGTTGTCGCCTCCCTTGTATGCCGCACCAACGGCACCAACAGGCGAGGCCGCTCGAGCCGGACCGGAACTGGCTGATCGAGCGTCCACGGCTCTTCGCCATCAGCCGCAGGCCGCCAGCTTGACAACCCCCCGGTCACGTGCGCTTTTCCGCTCACTCCCGACATCGGCAGCGCAGGCAAGACGTTTCAAATGGCTGAGGACAAGGTGACGAGCCCTTCGGGCAGCGGACCGGCTGGCGGAGCCGCCGGCCATGAGATTCCCGCGCACCGTTATCGCACACAGACCTGTGGCGCGCTGCGCCGGAGCGACATCGGCAGGACCGCGCGCCTGTCCGGCTGGGTGCACCGCGTGCGTGATCACGGCGGGCTTCTGTTCATCGACCTGCGCGACCATTACGGGCTGACACAGGTCGTCGCCGACCCTGACAGCAAGGCGTTCAAGGCGGCCGAATCGGTCCGCTCCGAGTGGGTGATCCGCGTCGACGGGACTGTTCGCGAGCGTCCCGAGGGGACCATCAACCCCGAGCTGCCGACCGGCGAGGTCGAGGTCTACGCGACTGAAATCGAAGTACTTTCCGAGGCCAAGGAGCTGCCCGTCCCGGTTTTCGGCGAGCCTGATTATCCGGAAGACCTGCGCCTCACCTACCGCTTCCTCGATCTGAGGCGCGAGACACTGCACGACATCATCATGACGCGGCTCGCAATTACGCGATCGATCCGCCAGCGCATGCACGAGGCCGGCTTCAACGAGTTTCCGACACCCATTCTCACCGCCTCGAGCCCCGAGGGCGCGCGCGACTTCCTGGTGCCGAGCCGGATCCATCCCGGCAAGTTCTATGCACTGCCGCAGGCTCCGCAGCAGTACAAGCAGCTGCTGATGATCTCCGGTTTCGACCGCTACTTCCAGATCGCGCCCTGCTTCCGCGACGAGGACCCCCGCGCCGACCGCCTGCCCGGCGAGTTCTACCAGCTCGACGTGGAGATGAGCTTCATCGAGCAGGAGGACGTGTTCCAGACGATGGAGCCCGTCATCCGCGGCGTCTTCGAGGAGTTCGCCGAGGGCAAGCCGGTGACGCAGGTGTTCCCGCGGATCCCCTTCGACGAGGCGATCCGGAAGTACGGCACCGACAAGCCCGACCTGCGCACCCCCATCGAGATGAAGGACGTGACCGAGCACTTCCGCGGCTCGGGCTTCAAGGTTTTCGCCGGCATGATCGAGAAGGACCCGAAGGTCCGCATCTGGGCGCTGCCCGCGCCCGGTGGCGGCAGCCGCGCCTTCTGCGACCGCATGAACTCCTGGGCGCAGGGCGAGGGCCAGCCGGGGCTCGGCTACATCTTCTGGCGCGAGGGCGAGGAAGGCGGCGCAGGTCCCATCGCCAAGAACATCGGGGCCGAACGCACCGGCGGCGTCCGCACGCAACTGGGCCTGAAGGAGGGTGACGCAGCCTTCTTCGTCGCCGGCGATCCGGCCCGCTTCCACAAGTTTGCCGGACTGGCCCGCGACCGCATCGGCCAGGAGCTGAAGCTCATCGACGAGAACCGCTTTGCCTTCGCCTGGATCGTCGATTTCCCGTTCTACGAGTGGAACGAGGACGAGAAGCGGATCGAGTTCTCGCACAACCCGTTCTCGATGCCCCAGGGCGGCAGCGCGGCGCTCGATGCGGCCACCACGCCCGAGGAGCAGCTCAAGATCAAAGCCTACCAGTACGATCTCGTCTGCAACGGCTACGAGATCGCCTCCGGCGGCATCCGCAACCATCGACCGGACACGATGGTAAAGGCATTCGGCATCGCGGGACTAGGTGCCGAGGACGTCGAGGAGCGCTTCGGCGCACTCTACCGCGCATTCCAGTACGGCGCCCCGCCCCACGGCGGCATGGCGGCCGGCCTCGAGCGCATGGTGATGCTGCTCACCGGCGTGAAGACGGTGCGCGACGTGGCCCTCTTCCCCATGAACCAGCAGGCCTCCGACCTGCTCATGGGCGCCCCCTCCGAGGCGACGCCGAAGCAGCTCAGGGAGCTGCACATCCGGCTGGCGCTGCCGGAGCGGAAGGGGTGAGGAGGCGTGAAATCGTGAAATGGTGATGTCGTGAGATCGTGCGGGCCGGGAATTGGCAAAAACACGATTTCACGATTTCTGCGACTTCACGAATTCACGGCGCTGGGAGCAAAAGGGCCGCTATCACGTTACCCAGTGATCACATTGTGCTAACCTGCTGCCATGAACGTGCACGCACCGCTACGCATGACCGTTGAGCAGTTCATCGACTGGGCCATGGCTCAGCCGCGGGGGAGGTTTGAGCTGTACGGGGGCCGCGTCGTCCAGATGTCGCCGGAGCGGACGAAGCATATCGAGACGAAGCTCGAGGTTGCGATTGCGTTAAGGAATGCGGCCAAGCTGCTGGCCGAGCGATGCCACGTCCTGACCGACGGCGCCACCGTCAAGATCGACGATCATACCGCTTATGAACCCGACGCCCTTGTCTACTGCGGGAATAAGCTGGCGCCTGACACAATCATCCTTCCGGAGCCGGTGATCGTGGTCGAGGTCACGTCTCCGTCCTCCGAAGCGCGAGATGCCGGGACGAAACTGGCCGGCTACTTCAAGCTCCCGAGCCTCGTGCACTACCTCATCGTCGATCCTGACGACCAGCTCGTCGTGCATCACCACCGCGGGGAGGACGACACCATAGTCACGCGCGTCGTCGAGCACGGTGAGTT
>JAEVZQ010000420.1 GCA_023392135.1 Pseudomonadota bacterium
GACCTCGTCAGGCGTGACGTCGCCGGAGACGACGAGGATCGCGTTGTTCGGCGCGTAATGGTGCTTGTAGAACGTCAGCGCATCCTCGCGCGTCAGCCGCGCGACTTCGTGCTCCCAGCCGATCACCGGGATGCCGTAGGTGTGTGAATAGTAAAGGACCGCGTTCATCTGCTCGTCGAGCACGGCCTGCGGATTGTTCTCTACGCGGGAGCGGCGCTCCTCGAGGATGACGTCGCGCTCGGTCAGCACCTCTGGCTCCGTAAGCCGCAGGTTGACCATGCGGTCGGCCTCCATCTTCATCACCTGCCCGAGCCGATCCTTGTGGATGCGCTGGAAGTAGGCTGTCGCATCCTGGCTGGTGAAGGCGTTGTCCTGCCCTCCCATCCGCGAGACGATGCGCGAGAACTCGCCCGAGGCGATCTTCTCGGTCGACTTGAACATCAGGTGCTCGAGGAAGTGGGCGATGCCGGACACGCCCCGGGGCTCGTCGGCGGCACCGACACGGTACCAGACCATGTGCGTCACCACGGGCGCACGGTGGTCGGGAACGACAACCACCTGCATGCCGTTGGACAATGTGAATTCCGACGCGCGCCGTTCGGCAGTTTGCGCCTGGAGGGAGTCGTGTGCAAATGCAAGCATCATGGTGAACGCCAACAGGGTTGATAGTGAGACCCGAACGCGTGTGAGCATACTCTGTCCCTTATGCAGGCGCGGTCCCGGATTTGACGAATAAGCGTCGGAGATCGTGCCCGAGGGGCACGTCGGCGTGGAAGAATGCCCTTGCCGATGATCTTATGTCGGGTTCGAGCCCAGAGTTTTCAAACGGAGCGAGCGGCGACAGTCATGCGACGCATCTCGAAGTGCCGCACGCCAGACACCAGAACCGAGATCTGCAACCGAGATCCGCGGCAGTCGGGTGAACCATACCACGATTGCGGCCAATGCAAGAGCGGCAGTTGCATGCGCTACCGCGTCGTGATGTCCTTGCCGGCGATGGCGTTCAGGACAGACGGGTTGCAGGACCCCTTGGGCCCGGAAATCTGTGCGTCGGTCTGACCCGCTGCGCGAGCGCGCCACAGCGCCTCGCGGCAGAACTCCTGGTGCTTCCGGTCCAGCTCTTCGGCTGCGGCGGCCTTGCGATCCTCCGGATCGACGGGCCAGGCCTCTCCTGGTGGCGGGGCGGCGGCCTGAACGGAGCCAGGCTCCGGCAGCCGCTCCGTGTCAGGCGGCAGCACGATCCCGGCGCGCGGCGGCAACTTCGGCTCCTCGTGGGACTTGCCGTTGTTGGTGAGCCCCATGGCCTCGAAGACGGCGCCGTTGAACTCGACATCGCCGAAGCCGCAGCCCGACAGCGCCAGAGAGCCCAAGACAGCGCTGGCCATCAGCGCAATCCGCTTCTGTCGACCCGTCCTGTTCATGAGCGGCCCCCGGATGCAGTCGCAACGGAAAGAATCGTTTCTTGTCGGACCTTTATGGACCATTTGCGGCGCGATTGCGACTCGGTCTGAGCGAGTCGTATAGCAATCCGGCCACACCTGCGACGATGGCGGCATCGGCGATGTTGAATACGTACCAGGACCATCCGTAGGCGTGCAGCAGGAAGAAGTCCGCCACGCCGCCGAGATGCAGGCGGTCGATGGCATTGCCGACGGCACCGCCGATCAGCAGCCCGATGCTTATGGCCGCCAGGCGATTCATTTCACCACGCGCAAGCCAGACGGTGAGCCCCAGTGCCGCGAACAGCGCGAACGCCGCCAGCGTCCCCTGCCCGATGATGCCTGCGCCGAGCCCGTAGCTGATGCCGAGGTTCTTCACGTAGACGACGTCGAGGAAAGGCAGAACGGGCACGCGCCCCTTCCCCTCGATCCCGTAGATGGTGAGCATCCACCACTTGTGCGCCTGATCGACGAGCAGGGTGACGAAGGCAATCGACAGCCCCAGCCGCGACAATGGTCCCCACAGCCATCCCGGCTTGGCCACAGGAGGCATGCTGGTCACTCGGCCGCCGCGGCTGAGACGTTGCGCTTGTCGAAGTCGCGCACGGCGGCTGCGTCGCGGGCCGAAAGCTCGGGGTAGTCCGGGTCCGATCCCACATCCGGCACAACCCGCCAGGAGCGTGCGCATTTGCGGCCCTCAGCCCGCCGCGGCACGACACCGACACCCGGCACCTCAGGCAGCGTGAACGCTCCGACCGGCGGCTCACTGGGTACGACCTGCGCCGCGCTGGTGATGGCGACCTCTGCCATATCCAGGTCCTCGAGCGCGTCCAGGAGGTCCTCGTCGGCGACGTAGACGTCGGGCGCCGCCTCCAGACTGGAGCCGATGCGCTTCGCTGCCCGCTCGATCTCCAGCGCCCCTGTCACGACGCGGCGTACACGCCGGATCAGCTCCCACTTCTTCGCAAGGGCATCGTCGCGCCAGGCCTTCGGGATCTTGGGGAAGACCTGCAGGTGAACCGAGCCGTCGTCGGATGGATAGCGCTCGAGCCACGCCTCCTCCGTCGTAAAGGCAAGGATCGGCGCCAGCCAGACCGCCAAGCAGTTGAAGGTCTCATTCAGAACCGTCAGGCTGGCCCGCCGCTTCTTGCTGGCGTAGGGCTCGCAGTAGAGTGCATCCTTGCGGATGTCGAAGTAGAACGCCGACAGATCGTTGATGCAGAAGTTCGACAGCGCATGCGACACGCGCTTGAAGTCGTAGGCCTCATAGCCCTGCCGCACCAGCGCATCGAGCTCGGCGAGCCGGTGCAGGATGTAGCGGTCGAGTCCCGGCATCTCCCGCGGACGCACCTTCAGCTTCTCGTCGTAGTGGGCGAGGTTGCCGAGCAGCCAGCGCAGCGTGTTGCGGATCTTGCGATAGGCCTCGACGTTGGATTTCAGGATCTCCGGCCCGATGCGCAGGTCCTCTGAATAATCCGCGCTCGCCACCCAGATGCGCAGGATCTCGGCACCCGACTGGCGGATGACGTCCTGCGGCGCCACCACGTTGCCGAGCGACTTCGACATC
>JAEVZQ010000459.1 GCA_023392135.1 Pseudomonadota bacterium
GCCGCTCCAGGAGATCCTGGCCAACCTGAACAATGTGCCTGAGAGCATTCGCACCAAGGTGCGCAACAACGGCGGCGGGCATGCCAATCACTCGATGTTCTGGCCGGTGATGGGGCCGGGTGGCGGCGGGCAGCCCCAGGGCGAGTTGCAGCAGGCCATCGATCGGGACCTCGGTGGGCTGGGTCGGTTGCAGAACCAGTTCAACAGCGCCGGCGCGGGTGTCTTCGGGTCAGGATGGGTGTTTGTCGCCGTTGGCAAGGACGGCCGCCTCAGCCTCACCACACGGCCGAACCAGGACACGCCGCTGATGGAGGGTGGTCGCGTGCTGTTCGGCAATGACGTCTGGGAGCACGCCTATTATCTAAAATACCAGAATCGGCGGGGTGATTACCTGAAGAACTGGTGGAATGTCGTCAACTGGCAATCCATCGGCTACCGCTACAGTCGCGCTAAGGCCGGCACTCTCGAAATCTGATGCGCTGGGCGCCGAATTCCTGATCAGCCCGACGGTCATGCATCAAGGCATTATCGCCCAGCGAATCGCGAATGCGATCGTCGTGAGGACGGCCACTCCCGCGATCCACAATCCGATAAACCACGCCAGCCGATAAACAAGCCCATGAGACGGCTGCTGCCCCGGGTTGGGCGGCTGTATCAATGGTAGCCTCCCTCGACATCGACCTTGCCGCGGAAGACCCAGTAGGAATACGCGGTGTAAACCATGATGAGCGGCAGCAGGAACGCCGCACCCAGCAATATGAAAACCAGACTGCTATCGGGAGCGGCAGCTTCCCAGATGGTGATGCTCGTCGGCACGACGTAGGGATGAAAACTGATCCCGAGCCCGATGTAGGAAAGCAGAAACAGACAGATGGAAAACAGAAAAGGCGCATAAGTCCACTGCTGGGCGATCGATTGAAAAAGGCCGTAGGCCACGATTATCACCAGGATCGGCACTAGCATCGTGTAGAGCACCGCTGGCCAGCTGAACCAGTAGTCCGCGTAAATCGGGTTGAGGAGTGGCGTAGCGATGCTGACGAACGCTATGCCGACCAGTGTGGCAATCGCCGCCCAGTAGGCCCATTGATAGGCCCGGGCTTGCAGATCATCCTCCGTTTTCATAATGAGCCATGTCGCCCCGAGCAGGGCATAGCCCACCACCAATGCGATCCCGGTAAGGACACTGAATGGCGTAAGCCAGTCCCACCACCCGCCGGCGTAAGCGCGGTTGGCGACCGGAATGCCCTGAACGAGTGCCCCAAGGGCTACGCCTTGCGCGAATGCCGCGACTATGGAGCCCACTGCGAACCCGAGGTCCCAAAGATGCCTGTTGCGCCTCGACCGGAAGCGGAACTCGAAGGCGACACCTCTGAAAATCAGGGCCAGAAGCATGGCAAAGATAGGAGCGTACAAAGCAGAAAAAATAACAGCGTAAGCGAGTGGGAAACCGGCCAGGAGTCCTCCGCCACCAGCAACGAGCCACGTTTCGTTACCGTCCCACACCGGAGCAATCGAATTCATCATTCGGCGGCGATCTGCCTCTGTCCGAAAAAATGGAAACAGAATCCCGATCCCGAGATCGAACCCGTCGACAATCACGTAAAGAAGCACCGCCAAGGCGATAACGATGGCGAAGATGAGGGGAAGATCAAGCGCCACGATCGCCTCCTTCCGTTCTCAGAAACTCTACCTCGTCCTCTTCGGGGCCCTTCTCCGTCAGCGCGGACGCCGGCGTAACCCCCGCTGCACGAATAGGCCTGTGTGGCACCTCCGGCTCTGTCGGTTCCGGAGATCGTCCAGCGAGCCGGAACATGTAGACGGTCCCCGCGCCGAACACGACCATGTAGACGACGAAGAACGCGATCAGCGAGGCAGCCACACCGGTCGCGGCGATCGGCGATGCGGAATCCGCGGTGCGCAGCAAGCCGTAAACCGTGTACGGCTGCCGCCCGACTTCAGTGACGACCCAGCCGGCCAGCACCGCGACGAAGCCGGACGGACCCATGATCACGGCTGATCTCAGCAGTGCCGTGGAGTCGAAAAGGCGTCCCTTCCACCTCATCCACGCGGCCCATACACCGGTGAGCGCCATGAGGAACCCGATGAGAATCATGACACGAAACGCCCAGAAAACAGTCGGCGCGTTCGGCCGATCCTCGGGCGGCCATTCCTTCAGTCCCTTGACGACCCCGTTCAGCTCATGGGTCAGGAGCAGCGAGCCGGCTTTGGGAATCTCGAGAGCAAACCGCGTCGTTTCCGCCGCCATATCTGGCCAACCCACAACGATGAACGGCGCCCCTGCCTGGGTTTCGAAATGCCCTTCGAGAGCTGCAATTTTCGCTGGCTGATGCTCGTAGGTGTTCAGACCATGCAGGTCTCCGGCGAGGATCTGTAGCGGGCCGACGATGACAGCCATCCACATCGCCATGGAAAACATGATCCTTGCGCCCTCATTGCTGCGGTCGCGCAGGAGGTGATAGGCTCCGACACCGCCAACGGCGAAAGCCGTCGTCAGATATGCCGCGAATAGAGTGTGGATGAGCCGATAGGGGAAGGACGGACTGAAAATCGCATCCCAATAACTCGTCGGAATGTATTGCCCTGCCTCGTTGAGGGCGTAGCCCGCCGGCGTTTGCATCCAGCTGTTCGCTGCCAGAATCCAGAACGCGGAGAGCGCCGTACCGAACGCCACCATCGTGGTTGCGAACATATGCAGTCCTCGTCCGACCCGGTTCAGGCCGAACATCATGATCCCGAGGAAGCCAGCTTCCAGAAAAAAGGCCGAAAAGACTTCGTAGCCCATGAGGGGTCCGATAACCGGCCCCGCCTTGTCGGAGAAAACACTCCAGTTGGTGCCGAACTGGTAGGTCATCACGATTCCGGAGACGACCCCCATGGCGAATGCCACGGCAAAAATCTTGATCCAGTAATTGAAAAGCGAATGATAGATCTGCCGGCCGGTCCACAGGTGCAGTGCCTGCAGCACTGCGAGGTAGCTCGCCAGACCGATCGTCAGGGCCGGAAACAGAAAGTGGAAGCTGACCGTAAACGCAAACTGGACACGGGCCAAAAGTGTTGCGTCGGTCCAATCCATTGGAAACCTCGCTCAGACGCGCGCGATCGGGCACGCACGAGCCAAGTCCGTGCGCACTGATCTAACTCCGGCAATCGTTTATTCGTTCCGCCGCGGGAGGGGGCTCAGGCCCGAACATCGCTGACGGCAGAACCCGACTTCCCGAGTGCGCTGAGCACGACCTCGACAATGGATGGGGCATTCAGCCCGGCCCGATCATACATCCGCTCGGGCTTGTCGTGGTCGATGAAGGCATCAGGAAGCACCATCGTGCGGACCTTGAGGCCGCGGTCCAGCAGTCCGCAACCGGCGAGATCGTGCAGGACGAACGACCCGAAGCCGCCGATGGAGCCCTCCTCCACAGTCACCAGCACCTCGTGCTCGCGCGCCAGTCTGCGGACGAGATCCGTATCGAGGGGCTTGGCGAAGCGCGCATCGGCCACGGTCGCCGACAGTCCCATCGCGGCCAGTTGATCGGCCGCCTTCAGCGCTTCCTGCAGCCGTGTACCGAGTGACAGAATTGCCACCGTGCTGCCTTCGCGCAGAATCCGTCCTCTGCCGATCTCCAGCGGCACGCCGATTTCCGGCATCTCGACCCCGACGCCATCCCCGCGCGGATAGCGGAATGCGGATGGCCTGTCGTCTATGGTCACCGCCGTCGCAACCATGTGCTTGAGCTCGGCCTCGTCGGCCGCCGCCATCAGCACCATTCCAGGCAGGCAGCCGAGGTAGGCGATATCGAAGCTCCCGGCATGCGTCGGACCATCCGCCCCGACGAGCCCCGCCCGGTCGATGGCGAAGCGCACCGGCAGCCGTTGAATGGCGACGTCGTGCACGACCTGATCGTAGGCGCGCTGAAGAAAGGTCGAGTAGATGGCGGCAAACGGCTTGTATCCCTCCGCGGCAAGCCCGGCCGAGAACGTCACGGCGTGCTGCTCTGCAATTCCGACGTCGAACGTCCGCTCCGGGAAGGCTTTGCCGAACAGATCGAGCCCGGTGCCGGACGGCATCGCTGCAGTAACGGCGACGATCTTGTCGTCCTTCTTTGCTTCCTGAATGAGACTGTCGGCGAAAACCCGCGTGTAGCTCGGCGCATTGGGCTTCGGCTTGAACTGGTCTCCGGTGATCACATTGAACCGATT
>JAEVZQ010000469.1 GCA_023392135.1 Pseudomonadota bacterium
CACAAGAACGGCACGACGCTGCGCGAGGAAGCCGTCGGCGGCGGTTACGTCAGCGAGGCGGAGTTCGATGCCATCGTCCGGCCGGAGAAGATGATCGGGCCATCGGATTGAGGTCGGGAGAGGCGTGCATGGGCGACGTCGTCAATCTCCGCCGGTTCCGGAAGCAGAAGGCGCGCGCGGAAAAAGACCAGCAGGCCTCCCAGAACCGCGCCGCCTATGGCCGCCCCAAGCACGAGCGCCAGCGCGCCGAGGCTGAGCGCCACCTTCAGGCGCGGCGGATTGACCTTGCCAAGCGAGAGGAGCCAGGGGCGGGGGACTGACGTCGCTCATAGCCAGGTCTCGGTCATCCCAATGCTTGTCACGCCCGGGCACGAGGCCGGAATGGATCCGCTTGAGAGTGAGGACAACATCTTACGATGGGGCAACAAGCGTGAGGCCGCTGAAGCGCTCATTCACCATAGCCGGGCACAGCACGTCGGTTTCGCTGGAAGCGCCATTCTGGGAGGCGCTGAAGGAGGCGGCTGCGTCGCACGGTCAGTCTCTGGCGGCACTCGTGGAAGAAATCGACGCCAATCGCGGCACCGCTGGGCTGTCGAGCGCCATCCGGGTCTGGGTGCTCGAGTACTACCGGTCCGGCCGCGCACGGACCGAGCACGTGCCGGAGCGATCCACTCGCCACTGATCATCATCCCTCGATGCCGGCGTGCAGCGCGGCTTTGCCGAGCTGCACACTGTGCACATCCTTCTGCGTGAACACGATGTTGCCAGCAAATCGCTCACAGCCGTGGTCGATGCTGGGCGCCGGAAGCTGGACCTCAGGTGCCGGACCGGTCGGGCTGCTGCCACTGACCATCCCACCCTTTCGGTGCGGCAGGGCGTGGCGCGCCGGCCCGGGGTGACGGCGCGGCCTCTGGCTCGATGATCAGATGCTGCGGCATCGGGGTGTCGGTCGACGGCGTGGCCGGGAACGGGAAGGGTACGTCGATCGTCAGCCCCTGTGCACCAGCCCCTTGCAGCTCCTGAAGCTGCATCAGCCGCTCCTCCTCGAGCTTCCTCAGCCGCTCGGCTTCCGCCTTGGCACGGGCTTCGTCCTCACGGCGCAGCTGCTCGAGATGCTGGACGTCCCGCTCCATACCGCGGACGGCAAGCTCTCGCTCCAGCATGTCGACGAGCAGTTGCGGCTCGAGGCTCGCGACGGACTTCAGCGGTCCGACATAGACGACCGAAATGCCGGGGAGTGGCGTAGCACTGCCGCGGGTGGCTTTCGGCTGCAGCTTCCATTCGCTGTCGATTCTGAAATCGGCAAGATCGATGGTGGTCCGGTTGATGACCTGCGCTTCGGGCGTTTCCACAGTGAACCCTTCAACGCGGAGCGCACCGGCCCCAACGACCACCGGAACCTTCATCTCGCCGAGCGAGAGTGGCTCGCTTGCAAGTGCCGTGCGCAAGGCCTGGCGCAACGGCTCCCCGGTGGGGGCCGCATTGCCCGAAAGCACGGCATCGGCTGCGGTCTCTATGGCCTTGGCCGACAGCCGTTCCCAGCTGGCATTCCTGAACTCCAGCTCACCCTTGCCTGTCAGCACAGGAATGAGCGCGCGTGGGGTCACGGCCTGGCCGTTGACCTGCAACGTCAATCGCAGGCGGCCTGCACCGAGTGGCGCATTGCTGGCACCTTTGATATTTTCGAGGCGGATGTCCCACACTCCGAAAGCACCCGAAGCCTGCCCGCCTGCGGCCGTCTTCTCCAGCTTGAAGGCGCCCGAGATCGATCCTCCGAGTGCCCGGCCTTCCAGCTTTGTAATCGTGATGCGGCCCGGCTCGATCTTGGCTTCGAGGACCGCATCAGCGAGGCCGAACCCCTGTCCGAGGGCGAGTGTGTCCGCCTGGAGCCGGATGCTTCCGCTGACGTGATCGAGGTTGCTGAAGTTAAACGGCTGATCCTGCCACTGCGACAGCTGTGCGATGTCGGCAGGAACCTCCGCGTTCCGGATTCCCGAGTCGAGCGCAAGTGCGAGCAGGCGGGGCAGAGAGGCACTGTCGGCTTTGAGATCGAGGTCCAGCGTGCGCGCTGCGCTGCTGCCGCCGAGCTTCGCCTCGCCGGTGAGCCGCACCCCTTCGATCTCGAACCGCTCGAGGGCAAACAGCAGAGCGTCATCGGCAACCGTGACCGATGCCCGGCCACTGAGCTCGCCTCCGACGGCCTTGGCGGGAAGCGGAATGCCCGCGAACTGGAGGGCGCGACCGGAATTCTCAGCCGAAACCTCCATCTCGCCCTTGAAGCTCGGTGACTTGTCTGCAGGCAAGGCACCGTGCCCCTGCAGCAGGAGTTGGATATTGTCTCCGGTAATCTGGAGAAGGAGCGCCGCGTCCTTCTCGGGAATGCCGGCCGCTTTCACCAAAAGCCTACCTTTGGGCAGGGTCGGCGACCCATCCCTCTCTTCGGCGCCACCAAGCAGCAGGCCGCGTGCGATGCGCGCGACCTCGTTGCTCTCGCACGTCAGCATCAGGTCGGCAGGCTTGCTGCGCCAGTCTGCCAGGCCTCCGTCCAGACTGAGCGTCGCGATCAGGCGCTCGCCATGCGAGGCACCGTCGATCATGATCTCGGCGCGTTCGCTTGGCGGCTGACCGAACCGGCTGACAAAGCCCAGGCGGAGTGGTGCAAGGGCGCCGAGCCACCGGCGCCGTTCCGCGCCGATGTCCTCAGCCGTGAGGTCGAGAGCTTCCATCAATGCAGCTGGTGTAGCCGCCTCCACGGTGCCATGCAGGGCACCCTTGGCCTCGCCGGCAAAGTCCCGCACCTCGCCGTCGAGCTCGAGCTTGAAGCCTTCAGGCGTAGACGCTCGGAAGATCGGTATCCTGAGCCGGCCGTTTTCGAACCTTACGTCGGCATCGACATTGTGCAGCATGCGCGCGCCATCCGTGAGGGCGTCAGCACGGATGCGCATCCGGAGATCGACTTCGGTGAGCCCTGCGAGTAGACTGCCCAGACTGCCGCCATCCGAACCGGTCAGAGCGCCGAGCTTCGCCTTCAGAAGATCAGGGCCGAGCGCCCCCGGCAGCACGCCGGAAATATCGGCATGGC
>JAEVZQ010000470.1 GCA_023392135.1 Pseudomonadota bacterium
GGATGGCGTATTTCACGCCGACCGTGCTGCCGATGATCGCGGTCGCCAATATCTGGCTGTTCTTCTACACGCCGCAATACGGCCTGCTCGAACAGCTGCTGGGCCTGCTCGGCTTTCCATCGCACAATTGGCTCGGCTCCAAGGACACGGCACTCGCTGCGGTCACAGCAGTTGCGATCTGGAAGGAGGCGGGCTTCTTCATGATCTTTTATCTCGCCGCCTTGCAGCAGATTCCACCCAGCCTGTCGGAAGCCGCTGCGCTGGAGGGCGCTTCGCGCTGGACGTATTTCCGCCGCGTGCAGTTCCCGCTGCTGATGCCGACGACGCTGTTCGTTCTCATCAACGCGGTGATCAACGCATTCCGCATGGTGGATCACCTGTTCGTGCTGACGCGCGGCGGCCCGGATAACGCGACGACGCTGCTGCTCTACTACATCTACGAGGTCGGATTCAGCTTCTGGGATACGGCGTATGCCGCGACGTTGACGGCCGTTCTGCTCGCGGCACTCGCGTTCGCCGCCCTCGTTCAGTATGGCGTCCTCGAAAAGCGGATCCATTATCGATGAGAGCGGCGGAGACATATGGACCCTATGAGCCGCGCGGAACCGGGCGTCTGCTGGAAAGCATCGCCGCGTGGATGCTGGCGATCCTCTGGATCCTGCCGCTCGCCTACGCGGTGTGGACCGCTTTCCACCCGCCGGAGTTCTCAGTTCGGTTCGATCCGACGGCTCCGCTGACCTTCGAGAATTTCACGCGCGCCTGGTCAGCCGCGCCGTTCGCGCGCTATTTCCTGAACACGGTGATGCTGGTCACGCTGGTGCTGGTTTCGCAGCTCGTGCTGTGCACGCTCGCCGCCTACGCCTTCGCGCGCTACGATTTTCCGGGCAGCTCCATCGCCTTCGCGCTCGTGCTGGCGCAGCTCATGATCATGCCCGATGTGCTGATCGTGGAGAACTACAGCACGCTGAATACGCTCGGTCTGATCGACTCCATTCCAGCCATTGCGCTGCCCTATGTGGCCTCGGCGTTCGGCATTTTCCTGCTGCGCCAGACTTTCAAGACGGTGCCGAAGGAGCTCGACGATGCCGCGCGGGTCGAAGGGGCGTCGGCGCTGCAGACGCTGCTCAAAGTCTATGTGCCGCTCGCGAAGCCGATTTATCTCGCCTACGGCCTCGTTTCAGTCAGCTATCATTGGAACAACTTCCTCTGGCCGTTGATCGTGACCAGCTCTGTCGAGTCTCGTCCGCTGACGGTCGGCTTGCAGGTCTTCTCCTCGACCGATCAGGGGATAGACTGGGCGATCATCTGTGCCGCGACGCTGATGACCTCGGCGCCACTGCTGGTCGGGTTCCTGCTGTTCCAGCGCCAGTTCGTGCAGAGCTTCATGCGCGCGGGTATCCGCTGAGAGCGACACTCTTGGCTAAGCTTTCCCTCACGCCATGTACTGGCCGCCGTTGGCGTCGAGGCAGGCACCCGTGATGAAGCCAGCCTCGTCTGCTGCCAGGAAAGCAACGCAACGCGCTATTTCCTCCGCGGTGCCGAGCCGGCCGACGGGGATGTACGGAATGATCTTGGTCTCGAGAACCTCTTTCGGCACGGCCGCCACCATCTCCGTGGCGATGTAGCCCGGCGCGATGATATTGCAGGTAATGCCTTTGGCAGCACCCTCCTGGGCGAGAGCTTTGGAGAACCCCAGCAACGCGGCTTTCGAGGCCGAGTAGTTCGTCTGCCCCATCTGCCCCTTGCGGCCGTTGATCGAGGATATGTTGATGATGCGCCCGAAATTCCGGGCACGCATGCTTTCGATCACCAGCCGGCACATGTTGAAAACGGAATCGAGATTGGTCCGGACGACGGTGTCCCAATCTTCCTTCTTCATGCGATGCAGCATGCCGTCGCGCGTGATGCCGGCGTTGTTCACCAGCACGTCGACGGGCCCGAGATCCTTGACGATCTGCCGGACACCGTCCTCGCACGCGGTGTAATCTCCAACATCGAACTTGTAGACCGGAATTCCGTGCTCGCTCTGGAACTGGCGCGCCACGACGTCGTTGCCGCCGTAGTTTGCTGCGACGCGATAGCCTTTGTTCTTGAGCGCGATGGAAATCGCGGCGCCGATGCCGCGTGTGCCTCCCGTGACGACCGCCACACGTGCCATGGTTCCCTCCCAAAGGTTGGAAGCGCTATGATAGGACGATAATGTCAACGACGGATTGAGGTTCGTCATAAATGAGGCGGCGGAGCATGCTCCGCCGCTCATCCTATCAGATTTTGCAGCTTTCGGAGCGGCTTCAGTCGCGCTCCACACACATGGCGACGCCCATGCCGCCACCGATGCAGAGCGTTGCCAGTCCTTTCTTCGCATTGCGCCGCTTCATTTCGAAAAGAAGCGTATTGAGGACGCGCGCACCGGACGCGCCGATCGGATGGCCGATGGCGATGGCGCCGCCGTTGACGTTGACTTTTTCGGTGTCCCACCCGAGGCCCTTGTTGACGGCGCAGGCCTGGGCGGCGAACGCCTCGTTGGCCTCGATGAGATCGAGGTCCGCAACTGTCCAGCCAGCTTTCTCCAGGGCTTTCTTGGATGCCGGAATCGGCCCCGTGCCCATGATGGACGGGTCGACGCCCGCGTGCGCCCATGACACGATGCGGGCCAGCGGCTTAATTCCCCGGCGCTCGGCTTCAGCGAGTGTCATCAGCACAACGGCGGCAGCGCCGTCGTTGATTCCGGAGGCATTGCCCGCCGTCACCGTGCCGTCCTTGTCGAACGCGGGGCGCAGCTTCGCGACAGAATCATACGTGGTGCCTTCGCGGATGTACTCGTCGTCGGAAACGACCGTCTCGCCCTTGCGCGTCTTGATGGTGACGGGGGCGATCTCGTCCCTGAACTTGCCGGCCTTCTTGGCGGCCTCTGCCTTATTCTGGGACGCAACCGCGAACCTGTCCTGCTCCTCGCGCGTGATCTGCCACTGCCGGGCGACGTTTTCCGCAGTCGTCCCCATATGGTAGCCGTTGTAGGCTTGCCACAGGCCGTCCTTGTTCATCGTTTCGTTGAACTTGAGGTCGCGCATCTTGGTGCCTTCGCGCAGGTGCGCGCAGTGGGGTGCCTGGCTCATGCTCTCTTGACCGCCTGCAACGACGACGGAGGACGAGCCGAGCTCGATCTGTTGGGCACCAAGTGCAACCGCCCTGAGCCCCGAGCCGCAGAGCTGGTTCATGCCCCAGGCCGGGCTGTCGACCGGAATGCCGGCGGCGATCGACGCTTGGCGCGCGGGGTTCTGGCCCTCGCCCGCGGTGAGGATCTGGCCCATGATGACCTCATCGACCTCGCCCGGCTCGATGCCGGCCCGCTCGATGGCCGCCTTGATGGCGACCTTGCCAAGCTCGTGCGCCGGAAGGCTCGAAAGCGAGCCATTGAACGAACCCACGGGCGTGCGAGCGGCGCTCGCGATCACAATTGTCGAACTATTTGCGCTCATTGTCGCTCTCCTGGGATGACCCGGCTGGTAGTGACGGTTCGCCGTGCTCAGAACGTGGGCTCCCGTCGCCCTGATTGGAAGGGAATGCGATATTTGACTACGATAGCAGTCTGCTGTTGCAGCGGGCAATGCATCGTTTGATGCAGTGCAGTAAGCCTATGAGACTGACGGGCGATTAATGTATTGCCACGACCGGGCACTGTGCTAGCTTGTCAAATGGAGCCACTGTCAAGATCTTCCCCATGCTCAGCAAAAGCGACCCTCCCGCCGACAAGAAGGAGGCGGTGGTCATCAAGAAGTACGCCAACCGGCGTCTCTACAATACGGAGACGAGCACGTACGTGACGCTGGAGGATCTTGCTGCGATGGTGAGATCTGACCGCGATTTCGTCGTCTACGACGCTAAGACGGGCGACGATCTCACCCACTCCGTGCTGACCCAGATCATCGTCGAGCAGGAAGGGCGTGCCGGCGGCCAGACGCTGCTTCCGATTCCGTTCCTGCGCCAGCTCATCCGCTTTTACGACGACAGCATTGCCAGGATGGTTCCAAGCTACCTGCAAATGAGCCTCGAAACATTGGCGAAGGAGCAGGAGCGCTTCCGTGCCCAGTTCTCGCACATGCTTGGTCAGAGCCCATTCGGCACGGCCGCGCTCGATGCCATGCAGGAGCAGACCCGCAAGAACATGGCCATGTTCGAAAAGGCCATGGCGATGTGGACGCCATTCGGTGGGGCGCAAGCTCCGGGTGCGAAGCCGCAGGAGGAAGCGGGTCAGCCGGGCGCAGCCAAAGGTGCTCAGCCAGCTCAGGCGAAGGCTGCCTCAGAGGAGGCCAGCAAGTCCGATCTGGATGACCTCAAGGCGCAGCTTGCCTCGATGCAGGAAAAGATTGAGAAACTGTCGCAGAAGCGGTGAGCAATTGGCGAATAGTGATCCAGGGCTTTTCGCATTTCCCTACTCGCCATCCGCTCCCAAAACCACCGGCTCTCCGAAGTGGAAGCCCTGCAGGTAGTCGACGCCGATATCGGCCAGCAGCCGGGCCGTTGCCTCGTCGCCGACCCATTCGGCCACGGTTGACAGATTCAGGCTGCGGGCAAGCTCGACCATCGCCTTGATGAAGACCTGATCGGCGCTGTCCCTCGGCAGGTTGCGGACGAATGCTCCGTCGATTTTCACCATGTCGATAGCAAGGTGTTTCAAGGTCCGGAACGAGGTGTAGCCGGCGCCGAAATCATCGATGGCGACCCGGCAGCCAAGCTCTTTCAACGCATCGACGAATGTGACGGAGTGGTCGAAGTCCTGGATGGCTGCCGTCTCGGTGATCTCGATCGTAAGCCGTTCCGCCAGCCCTCCACAGCTCGTCAGCCCTTGAAGGGCGACCAGCCAGTCGTGATCGTTGCACGTCAGGCCCGATACGTTGATGGCGAGATGAAGATCCGGCCTGTCGTAGAGAAGGTCGATGGCCAACTCCAACGCACGCCGGTCAACAAGACGGGCAAGGCCCAATTGCTCGGCAATGCCGATGAATTTCCCGGCGGCGACGGTTCGCCCCTCTGGCAGCTCCATGCGCAGCAGGCCTTCATGGAAAATCGGCTGCCACGTGGCCGTCGAGACGATCGGCTGCAAGGCAAGCCGCATGCGGCCCGATTCCAGCGCTGACACGACATCTCTGGCGACGCGGCCATTTCGGCTGCGCGCGTAGTCGTCAGCCCAGTCCGGATCGTGGCCCGCGAAACCACCCCCGGACCCGTATTTCACACGAGACAGTGCACGCTGCGCCCTGGTCAGAGCTTCGTTGGTGCTCGACGCCTGCTCAGGAAGGATGATGCCGCCGATCGATGCCGTTGTCGCAAGGCGGCAGGCGGAGGTCTCCAGTCGCGCCTCCTTGACCGCTCTCAGCAGACGATCGGCCGTGCTGCGCATCTCGTCCGCGCTTTGGGCTGGAACGAGCAGTCCGAACTTGTTCGATGAGTATCGACCGAGCAGCCAGCCCTCTTCGAGCTCTGCCGTGAGCACTCGCGCCACCGCGCAGATCAGCTCGTCCCCCACCTCGAACCCGAATATCTCGTTGGTGATCGAGAGATCGTTGATGCCGATCAGGAGCAATGCGCAGGGCTCGTGACGTCCATGATCAGCCTCGAAGATGTGATCCAGCGCCCCGATGAGATGCCGCCGGGCGAGGAGGTGCGTCAGCGCGTCGCGCTCTAATGGGTGCAGAGGATGTGGTTCGTCGCGGAAATCGGCAGGATCTTCAGGCCGTACTGAGAGGGGGATGCCGCGCTCGATCGGCTGCTCGCCACCGCGAGCCATCGGTGGTGGCTGCAGCTTGAATACCCTGGTCACGCCTGACCTCGACAACTCCAAAGAGGGGCGAGGTTAGCGGCTACAGCCTAACAAGCTCTGAAGGGCGGCAAACATTTCCGGCTCTTCAGGAGGAATGTTACTCGCCAATCTGGAAATCACGCCGGGCAACGCGGATGCCGATCGTGTAGCCCGCGACCACATCGATCAGCGCGGCCATCGTGATGAAGAAGAAGACTGAGCTTGCGGCCTGCCTCACCAGCAGGAACTCGATGAGGCAAACCACGAAGACGATCATTGAAAGGCCGTGATCGAGCAGGGATGCCGTCGTCGTGTAGGTCGCCTTCAGGAGCTCGATGAAGAGCAGCACCAGCACCAGGAGAATCAGGAAGTCACCCCAGGTGAAGACCCAGACCGCATTCTGCTGCAGCATCGGGATCTCGAACAGCCGCGTGCTCAGGATCTCGCTCGGTGTTGCGCTGCCGCCCAGCAGAACGATGGCGTTGTACAAGATCAACGCCACGGCAATCAGCGGAATGGCTCTCAGCGACATCGCACTCCTCCGGATCTCAGCCGATCAGTCAGGGCCTATACCGGGTGCGGAAGCTGAAATTATGTCAGCCGGAGCCTAAGCCCAGCGGCGCACAGCGCGCCGCCTCCCCCCGAGGGCCGGTTCGCGCTTCAGACTTGCTCTTTGGCGTCGAGAATCTGCCGGCCGCGGTATTTGCCGGTCTTGAGATCGATGTGATGGGGGCGCCGCCGCTCCCCACTCTCCTTGTCCTCGATGTAGGTCGGCGCCTTGAGCGCATCAGCGGACCGGCGGGAGCCGCGCTTCGCCGGCGAGGTCTTACTACGGGGTACAGCCATGCCTGTCTCCTTAGATCGGTCCGACGGTGCGGGCCGAAACGTCCAATTCGTATGATTGGGTAAACAGATCCCTGCTGCCCGGCACAGTGCACCGGGCAGTCGTCGCGCGGGCTTATAACCGGATTTCTCACGAAACGCCAGCACCCGAAGCTCAGGTGCGTCCCTCGAGCGGCAGAACGCAAGCCGTGCGCTGGCCGGCGGATCTCGCGCGCGCCTGAACGATGGAGGAGATCCGCCGGGTCTGCGGTCCGG
>JAEVZQ010000508.1 GCA_023392135.1 Pseudomonadota bacterium
GACGTGCTCCTTGTCGGCCACCATGTACTTCAGGAGGCGCTGATAAAGCGTGATCACCACCATCGCCCCGTCCGGACCGCGCAGCGCGTTGACGCCCTCGGACACGATCCGGAGCGCGTCGATGTCGAGGCCCGAGTCGGTCTCGTCGAGCACGCACATGGTGGGCTCGAGCAGAGCCATCTGCAGGATCTCGGAGCGCTTTTTCTCGCCGCCGGAGAAGCCGACGTTGACCGGGCGCTTCAGCATCTCGACGTCGATGTTGAGCTTGCCCGCCCGCTCGCGCACGAGCTTCATGAACTCCGGCGTCGTCAGCTCGGCCTGGTCGCGCTTCTTGCGCAGCGCGTTGAGTGCCGTCCGCAGGAACGTGAGACCGGCGACGCCGGGAATTTCCATCGGATACTGGAACGCCAGGAACACGCCCTTGGCGGCGCGCTCGTCGGGCGCCATCTCGAGGATGTTTTCGCCATTCCAGAGGATCTCGCCTTCGGTCACCTCGTAGTCATCGCGGCCAGCGAGAACATAGGCGAGCGTGGACTTGCCCGAGCCGTTGGGGCCCATGATCGCGTGCACCTCGCCTTTCGGCACCACGAGGTCCACACCCCTGAGGATCTCGGCGTCCTCGTCCGCGATCTTTACATGCAAGTTCCGGATCTCAAGCATCTCCACGTCTCTCCTTCAGGCGGTGCGCTGCCCGCCCATCTTCAGCCACCCGATCCGGCTCACGCGTAGGCGGAGCCGGTATCCTTTCCATTGCCTTGCGCCGTCCAGTAGCGGTCGAAGGCGGCGCTCGCCGTCCGTTCCGCTTCCTCCTGGCGCATCTTGAGCTGCTCGATCGACGCGACGAGCACGCTGAAGTCCTTGCCGTCCACTTCAGGGGCCTGCCGCATCCGCGTCAGCTCCGCACTCGCTTTCAAAGCCTCCTGCTTCAGAGTATCGGCCGCCGTTTCGGCATTCAGCCAAGCCTGTTCGAGTTGGGCGATATCAATGGACATTCTCGTTTCCTCCGCTGAACTCCAGGGCCCCGGCTCTCGTCCGTCTTGCCCCGACGCTTACCCTCTTTTACGTCCACGTGCCCCACGTCACTCGACTACCGGCCCTGCCGAGCCGGCAGCGAATCTTCTCGTCAACCCACCGAGCCTTCGAGGCTGATGCCGATCAGCTTCTGCGTCTCGGCCATGAACTCCATCGGCAGCTGCTGAATGACATCGCGCACGAAGCCGTTGACGATGAGCGCCACGGCCTCTTCCTCCGACAGCCCCCGCTGCATGCAATAGAAGAGCTGGTTGTCGGAGATTTTCGACGTCGTTGCCTCGTGCTCGAAATGCGCTGTCGAGTTCTTCGCCTCGATGTAGGGCACCGTGTGCGCCCCGCACTTGTCGCCGATCAGCAGGCTGTCGCAGTTGGTGAAGTTGCGTGCGTTCGTCGCCTTCCGGTGCGCGGAGACGAGCCCGCGATAGGTATTCTCCGAATACCCCGCAGCGATACCCTTCGAGATGATCCGGCTCGACGTATTCTTGCCGAGGTGGATCATCTTGGTGCCGCTGTCGACCTGCTGGTAGCCGTTCGAGATGGCGATCGAGTAGAACTCGCCGCGCGAGTTGTCGCCACGCAGAATGCAGCTCGGATACTTCCAGGTGATGGCCGACCCGGTCTCCACCTGCGTCCAGGAGATCTTGGATCCGTTACCGCGGCAGTCGCCACGCTTGGTGACGAAGTTGTAAACGCCGCCCTTGCCGTCCTTGTCGCCGGGATACCAGTTCTGCACCGTCGAATACTTGATCTCCGCATCGTCCAGCGCGACCAGCTCGACAACCGCCGCATGGAGCTGGTTCTCATCCCGTGTCGGCGCGGTGCAACCCTCGAGGTAGGACACGTGGGCGCCCCTGTCGGCGATGATAAGCGTCCGCTCGAACTGCCCCGTATTCTCCGCATTGATGCGGAAATAGGTGGACAGCTCCATCGGGCAGCGGACGCCCTCCGGCACGTAGACGAACGAGCCGTCGGAGAACACCGCCGAGTTCAGCGCCGCGTAGAAGTTGTCGGACTGCGGCACCACCGTGCCCAGATACTTCTTCACGAGCTCCGGATGCTCGCGGATGGCTTCCGAGATCGGACAGAAGATCACGCCCGCCTTGGCAAGCTGCTCCTTAAACGTAGTGACCACGGAAACGCTGTCGAACACGGCGTCGACGGCCACCTTCGGCGCTCCCTGAACACCGGCCAGAACCTCCTGCTCCTTGAGCGGAATGCCGAGCTTTTCGTACGTGCGCAGCAGCTCCGGATCGACCTCGTCCAGGCTCTTCGGGCCGTCCATGCTCTTCGGCGCGGCGTAGTAATGAAGGTCCTCGAAGTCGATCTTCGGATATTTGACCTTGGCCCAGGTTTGCTCGGTCATGGCGCGCCACCGGCGGTATGCCTCGAGCCGCCACTCGAGCATCCACGCGGGCTCATCCTTTTTATCAGAGATGAATCGAATGATGTCTTCGTTGAGCCCCCTCGGGGCCATGACCATCTCGATATCTGTCTCGAAGCCATACTTGTACTGGTCGACGTCGATCTTTCGGACCTGGTCGATCGTCTCCTGAACTGCCATGATCTTCTCCGTACGAACCCGTTCTTGAATACCTACTATTTCAGGCCACAGCTCGTTCCCGGCCTGCGCGCCCGACGATGCTGCTCCACGCCGTCAGGAACTGATCCACGTCTCGCTCGGTCGTCGTCCACCCGAGGCTCACTCGGATGGCCGAGCGCGCTACGTCCTCCGGCAGGCCCATTGCGATGAGCACCGAGCTCGCCCCGACCTTGCCCGACGAGCAGGCCGCCCCGGCGCTGATCGCGATTCCCGCCAGATCGAACCGGATCACCAGCGTCTCAGCGGACATGCCCGGCACGGCGAGACAGGTCGTATTGGGCAGGCGCTCCGCCCCGGAGCCGATCACCAGCGCTTCCGGCGCCATCGCCAAGGCTTCGCCTTCGAGCCGGTCCCGCAGCGCCGCGATCCGGCCTATATCCGCGAGATCCCGCTCGGCCGCTGCCGCCGCCGCGCCGAAGCCTGCGATGCCCGGAACGTTCTCGGTGCCGGCCCGCCGCCGCAGCTCCTGCCCGCCGCCGACGACGAGCGGTGCGACTTCCAGACCGTCCCTCAGGATGAGAGCGCCGACTCCTTTCGGCCCGCCGAGCTTGTGCGCGGAAAGGCTCAAAGTGTCGATCCCGAGGCACTCGAAATCCAGTGCTATCCGGCCCGCCGCCTGCACGGCGTCCGAATGGACGGAAGCTCCGTGCTCGCGGGCAACCGCAGCGAGTTCTGAAACAGCCTGAACGACGCCCGTTTCATTGTTGGCAAGCTGCAAGGCGAAAACCGACTTGCCTGATTCGGTTCGATCGAGTGCAGAGCAAACAGCCGAAAGCTCGATCCTGCCTTCGGCATCGACCGGAACGTCAATGAAGTCAGCACTGCTCGACCGCGCCGGGGCCAGCACGGATTCGTGCTCGACGCCGGGGACCAGGATCGTATCCCACCCGGAGCGCAGAGCTATGCAATTGGCTTCCGTCGCCCCGCTCGTGAAGATCACCTGCGCCGGCGACACACCCACCAGCGAGGCCACGCGCTCCCGCGCCTCCTCCACGATCGCCCGTGCGCGCCTGCCCTCCGCATGTACCGACGAAGGATTTCCGACCGCGTCGAGCGCATCGAGCATCGCCGCCCGCGCTTCGGGCCTCAGCGGTGCCGTCGCGTTATGGTCGAGATATGTGCGCGCGCTGGTCATGGGGCCGCGACGTCCATCTTAGCGGCCGCCCGCGGCGCTCGCTTTTCCTGAGGCACCCCGTCGAGCACCTCGCGGAGGCTCACGTTCGACAGAAACACCCGGATGTGATCACCGAGGGCGTGCCAGAGATTGTGGGCGATGCACTTTTCTTCGCCGATGCAACCGACGTCGTCGTCTCCCATGCAGCGCGTCATGCGCGTCTCTTCTTCCACGGCGTGCATGATCTCGGCGACGGTGATGTCGGACGCCAGCCGGCCCAGTCTGTAGCCGCCCGCGCGACCACGCGCGCTCGCCACGAGACCCGCGCGTCTCAACTTGAGGAAGATCTGCTCGAGATAAGCGATGGACAGATGCTGACGCTCGGCAATTGCCGAAAGCGGCACCGAGCCCTTGCCCTCGTGACTGGCGAGATCGGCCATCGCCATCACGGCGTACCGGCCTCGCGTGTTCAGTTCCACTGACGCACTCCGCCCAAAAAAACACCCGCTCGACAGCCGATCGCCGCGACATGCAGGTGTTGCAATTATCAACGGCAGTCGTGCTAGAAGGGCGCTGCCCGCAGTCGTGTGCTGCGAGCCTGCCCGCGGATCTTTCGAACCTTTCTAATCTCGGTCGGACTATGGGAATTCCGAGCCCCGAAGTCAAGTTTTTCTGAACGGCTCGTGCCTGGCCGCTTGGGCTCCGTCGCGAGACCCGCACACGCGCCGACTTGGCTCCGCAGAAAGCAGAAGTGTGACGATAGGAATCTAGCAGGAAGCTCGAAACAGAAATGCCTGAGTTGATCATCAACGGCCCTGCCGGCCGGTTAGAAGCCCGCTATCACCACGAGCCGGCGCGCGACAGCCCGATCGCGCTGATCCTGCATCCGCACCCGCAGTTCGGCGGAACGATGAACAATCAGGTGGTCTATCACCTCTATTACGCGTTTGCGGAACGCGGCTTCTCGGTGCTGCGGTTCAACTTCCGTGGCGTCGGACGCAGCCAGGGCTTCTTCGACAACGGGCCCGGTGAGCTGGCCGATGCCGCGTCCGCTCTCGATTGGCTGCAGATCGCGAAGCCAGAGGCCAAGAGCTGCTGGATCGCGGGCGTATCCTTCGGAACGTGGATCGCCATGCAGCTCCTGATGCGGCGGCCGGAGATCGATGCCTTCATCTGCGTTGCGCCGCCGGCGAACCTGTATGACTTCTCGTTCCTCGCTCCCTGCCCCGCTTCCGGCCTGCTGGTCAATGGCGAGCGGGACCGGGTCGTGCCTTCGGCCTCGGTGGCGGAGCTTGCGGTCAAGACAAAGACTCAGAGGGGAATCAAGCTCGAGCACGAGATCGTGCCCGGCGCAAACCACTTCTTCGAAGGCGAGGACAGGATCGCTGCACTCAAGGACTTGGTCGGCAAGTACGTCGACCGCCGCCTTGCCGAAATCCTGCGCGCGAAAGCCGAGGAGAAGTAACGGAGGTGGGTCAGCCAATCACGCTCGTCCCGGACCTGCGGCTCGATCCGCGCATGTCCGGAGGATGCACCGTGCGGGGCTGATCGGCGATTATTTTGGCGCGGGCGCCAGCACGCCACCCGTCATCGGCTGCGGTGCGCCGGTCGTCTCCGGGTAGGTAATCGGCAAACCTTTCAGCGAGCGAACGGCCAGATAGGCCCAGGCCTCGGCCTCCATGCTGTCTCCGTCGAGGTCGACGGCCTCGACAGGGGCGACCGGTGCATCGAGGTGCCAGGCCAGCAGCTCCATCAGATGCTTGTTGCGTCGTCCGCCGCCGGTCACGAGCCACAGGGCCGGCGGAGCCGGAAGCCAGCTCAGGCTGCGGGCGACGGCAATAGCGGTCAGCTCCGCAAGCGTCGCGGCGCCATCTGCCGCCGAAAGACCCTCCACCGGACCCAGCGTGAAATCATTCCGATCGAGTGACTTCGGCACGGGCCGCTCCAGGTGAGGATGCATCAGGTAACGTCGCAGCACCTCCTCATCGGCTTTGCCCGAGCGGGCCAGCTCGCCATCGACATCGCAGGCCCGGCCGGTATGGCGCAGCGCCCAGTCGTCCATCAGCGCATTTCCCGGACCGGTATCGAAAGCGATGAGACGGCCGTTCTCGCCGACCCACGTCACGTTGGCGATCCCGCCGATATTGAGGAAGGCCACCGGGCGCTGAGGCAATCGCGCCGCGAGGGCTCGGTGGTATGCCGGCACGACCGGCGCTCCCTGCCCGCCCGCCGTGACATCGGCCGCGCGGAGATCATAAACCACGTCGATACCCGCGAGGCGCGCAAGCAAGCCACCGTCACCGAGCTGCACAGTCAGCCCAATTGAGGCCTCGCCCGAGCCATTCGCCGGCCGGTGGAGGACCGTCTGGCCATGGAAGCCGATCACGTCCAAGTCAGCAGCCGGTATTCCATGCTCGGAAAGAAATGCCGAAACGGCCTCGGCATGCCGTTCGGTCAACGCGCGCTCCACGTCCGCCAGACAGCCGGGCCGGTCAGCTCGATCCGTCAGCGTGCGCGCGTCCTCGAGAGCGGCACGCAAGCGGTCTCTGAAGGCCGGCGGATACGCGCGCGATCCGTGGGGACCGCGGGCGACCTGATTCTCGCCGTCGGTCTCGATCAGTGCGATATCGATCCCGTCCATGGACGTGCCGCTCATGAGGCCCAACGCTCGTAGGAGCTTGCCCATCCGCACCTTCCCGTGCATGTTCCCGCGTCAACCGCCATCGTAAAACGAAAGTCGAGACGCCGATACCCGGCGCACCAGGTCCCATGCCCGCACCCGCTTCCGATTTTCTGCGAATACTCACCGAGCGCGGCTTCATTCACCAGTGCTCCGACCTCGAGGGGCTGGATGGCCTTGCCGGCAAGCGCGAGGTGATCGCCTATGTCGGCTATGACTGCACGGCACCGTCGCTGCACGTCGGGCACCTGCTCTCGATCATGATGCTCCACTGGCTGCAGCAATCCGGCGCCGGCAAGCCGATCACACTCATGGGGGGCGGTACGACGCGGGTCGGTGACCCGTCTGGCCGCGACGAGACGCGGCGCATCCTCTCCATCGAGCAGATCGATGCCAACAAGGAGAGCATCAAGACGGTGTTC
>JAEVZQ010000526.1 GCA_023392135.1 Pseudomonadota bacterium
GGGCGATCCGATCTTGGCAACCGTATGGCGGCGCATGAATCAACACTCGAACCTTTTTTGGCAAGCAGGCGGTCCGCGTGAGCGCCTCCCGCGCATGGGCCGCCTAGCAATCTCCAGTTGAGGGGGCTTGATGAGTCAGCGCTCGCATCCGACCGACCTCGAGCTGGCAGCTCTCATCTCGAGCAAAATCTGTCATGACGTCATCGGTCCCGTCGGGGCAATCTACAATGGCCTCGAGATCCTGGACGAGGACGATGATGTGGAGGCCCAGTCCTATGCGCTCGAGGTCATCCGCAATGTGACGGAGCAGGCGTCGGCCCGGCTGCAATTCGCCCGGTTCGCGTTCGGCGCGGCCGGCTCGGCCGGTTCCGTAATCGATCTTTCGACCGCTGAGCAAATCTCGCGCGGGTTCATCGGCAGCGGAAAGCACAAGCTGAGCTGGCATTTGCCGCCGGGGCAGATGGTCAAGGACCAAGTCAAGCTCCTCCTCAACATGCTCGCAAGTGCCGTTACGGCTCTGCCGCGCGGCGGCAACATCGATGTCGCGATGGCTGGCACTCTGGCCGAGCCGGCCTTTGCGATCCGCTGCCGTGGGGCGGGTGCCCGCCCGCCGCAACATCTGGCGGAATTCGTCGGTGGTGGTCCTTTGCCGAGGCTCGATGCCATGAGCATTCAGGCTTACTACACTTGGCGTCTTGCGGGCACAGCCGGCATGCTGCTGGACATCCACAAGGAAGATGCGGACATCATCCTGACGGCCCAACCGAAGGTTGCGACGCGCCGCTAGCCTTCACAATCTGTATTTAGACAATCTGAATACCATCACAGCACTGATGAACGCCGTTCAATATTAAAAGTTGACTGCGGAACTGATGAGTGCTGTCTTCCCGGCCGCCAGATCCAACTGAATATCCGTTCTCGACGGATCCAGAATGGGTTCTGGCAATCCGCTTTGGCGGTATCTGAGTTCAGTCAGGCGAATGTGAGCCAATATTTGAGAAGGCGCACATCGCGGGGGAACGTCCTACGGCCGCTCAGGCCGAACGAAATCCGACAGAGGAGGTCCTTTTCTGCCCCGCCAAGGCAATTGCGAAACTGCGTATGGAGGTCTCATGTATCGGATGCTCACGTTGATCTGGGCGATGGGGATCGTATTGATTGCCTCGCAAGCCCAGGCCGTGGCGCCCATGGGCGAGTATGGTCCGACCAGGACCACAATGGTTTCTGAAGTGCAGACGAGCAAGTTGGCTCATCTGACTGTCCAAGACAGAAAATCCGTCAGCAGGATGAAGCGGGCCCGCCGCAAGGCGACCCACAGGCACAGGGTCACGCACTCGCGTGCACACGCCCGGTCTCATGCTGCACGGCGGGCGCGGACGACCAGTCGGCGCGCTTCTCGCGCTAGGCAGGGCAAGGCGGTGTACGCCTACCGCTCTCGTCGGATTACGGAGGATGGACGCCAGGCCAGCGCCAAGAATGCCAAGCGCAGCCGGCGGGTCGCCAGCAGCAAGACACGGCGCAAGCACCGGTCTGTTCCGACCGGCACGACGCTGAGCGGGCTTGCCTCGTACTACTGGCAGCCGCAGCGCGTGGCATCGGGCGGCTGGTTCAATCCAAAGGCGATGACGGCCGCCCACAAGACGCTGCCATTCGGCACCCGCGTCAAGGTCACCAACAAACGAAACGGCCGCTCGGTCGAGGTGACCATCAACGATCGCGGGCCTTATGTCGGTGGTCGCATCATCGATCTTTCGGACGCGGCCGCAGGCGCGATCGGCATGAAAAGTGCCGGCGTGGTGCCCGTGAACGTCGAAGTGGTCGGCAGATAATGCCGCCCGCTCGGAGCGAAAGGGAGCGGCATGGGATTGTCGCTCCCCCTTCGAACTGTTGACGTAAGCTAATTCCTGCCCGAATCGCCCATCACCTGAGAGATCATGATCAGAGCAAGGCGCCAGATGAGATCGGCTCCGCTTGCCGCTTCTGCAGTCCTGATGCTGCTAGCGGGCACTGGGCACGGGCTCGCAGATGGAGCATCGCAGGCGCAGCCCGGCGGCTGGCAGACGATCGTGCAGCGGGCGGAAACGTCATCTGTTGCGCCCACTGCCAGGTCGACAGCAAAGGCGCCATTGCAGACCGGGTCTATCCGCAAGCACCGCATGAAGGGTGTCGCCTCCTATTACAGGCATGGCGAGAAGACCGCTTCTGGTGAGCCGTTCGACAAGAGAGCCTTGACGGCCGCTCATCCGACACTGCCGTTCAATTCGCTTGTGCGTGTAACCGATAGCGCGAGCGGCAACAGTGTCGTGGTGCGCATCTATGACCGTGGCCCGTTTGTCCCCGGGCGCGTCATCGACCTGTCCGAAGCGGCCGCAGAAGCGATCGGCATGACGGGACGCGGCTTGACCTCCGTCAGCCTCGAAGTTCTGGCCGGTTCGGATTAGCCAAATCGGGCGGGCGTTGCCAAGCAGAGCCTGAGTGTGCCAGCCTGCCCCCGAATCCACTCCTTCGATAGTGCACCAAGCCGATGCTGTGGCTGCTGATTCTTCCTCTCGGGATCGCTGCCGGCACGCTCGGCGGCGTGGTCGGCTTCGGCTCGTCCGTGCTGATCATGCCGGCGCTCGTCGCCGCCTATGGACCCAAGGAGGCGGTGCCGATAATGGCGCTCGCCGCCCTGATGGCGAATGCTTCGCGCGTCGCAGTCTGGTGGCGCGAGGTCGACTGGCGGCTCAACGCAGCCTATTGCGCGACGGCAGTCCCCGGGGCAGCGCTGGGTGCGCGCGCGCTTATCGGTCTCGATGCACGGTTTCTCGAGGGGATGCTCGGCCTTTTTCTCATTGCCATGATCCCCGGGCGGCGCTGGCTTGCCGCACGCGGAATCAGCATCGGGCTTGGGGGGATGGCAGTTCTCGGCGCCTTTATCGGCTTCCTGAGCGGGTTGGTTGCCACGACCGGGCCAATCAACACACCCTTCTTCCTCGCCTACGGCCTGGTGAAGGGCGCGTACATCTCGACGGAGGCGGTCGGCTCGGCAGCGATATCCATGACCAAGTCCATCGTGTTCCAGCGGTTCGGCGTCTTGCCGGTGGAAACCATGGCCCGCGGGCTGGCGGTCGGCTCCACGCTGATGCTGGGATCATGGCTGGCAAAGCGCATCGTACTCAGGTTCGACGCGGCCCAGTTTCGCTTGCTGCTCGAGGTGATGATGATGCTGGCCGGCGTTGCGCTCATCTGGGGAGCATTGGTTTCCTACGCTTGATGTGGGCAACCGCGAACCACCACTTGTATCGAGAAATTCGCTCGCCCCCTCAGCCAAGTATGGCGAATTTCTCGATCATCACACTAGTTTCAGGTTTGGTTCATTTGGAAACTGCCGATAATTTGGTGCAAGTTCCAGCATCGGAGCGCGCGGCACCATGGCATCCCCTGAGCACAATCCGGCTCTCGCCCGCATTCGTACGGCCATGATCGAGAAGAAGATCACCCAGGCCGAGCTCGCGGATGCCTCTGATTGCCATCAGAAGACGATCCAGAACCTGATGAACGGCCGAACCGTGCGGGATCAGACCCTGTTCGACGTCTGCATGGTGCTGGGCCTCGACTTCGATGAGGTCAAGAGCCTGTTCCGCGGGCAGCCATTGCGGGATGAGCCCGGCCAGCCGGGTCTCAATGGCGAGGTCGCGCCCGTTTACATGGGGGCCTATACGCGCGCTGCGGTGGAGGACTACATCGGCAGCTATCTCACGCTGCGGCCGGGCTTTGGCGGCGGAGGCACGATCGTGGCCTACCGCACGGATATTGTCTGGGATCCCGAGTGGCCGAGCCTGCTGTTTCAGGAACGCGACAGACCCGATGCGCCCTACTCCCACCGCGGCCGCCTCTATGTCCCGCCGGCGTCGATGTTCATTCACTTGGTCTCGCTCACCAAAGGTGCGATACGGATGATCGTCGTCTCGCAGCTCGATCGGGTCGGACAGATGCGGGGGATCATCACGACGCTCAATAAGCAGCGGGCGATGCTCGTTCCTGTCAGCACTCCCATTGTCTATCGCAAATCCGAGGGTGGGCTGCCCCTCGGCGAGTTCAGCCCAGGCGAGGCGGGCTATGCCGACTACCGGCAGATTCTGGACGAGACCGTCCGCGAAGGTTATGCCCGTCTGGTCACGATTTGAAATGGCGAGAAAATAATTCGCCACGCCACATCGGGAGGAATGCACCGTGACGAGTGAGAAGATCCGCGTCGCAACCTTCGACGGCCCCGGAGCCGATCCGGTCATCCGCGAGGTACCCTGGCCAAAGGTGCCACCGCAGGCTGCTTTGATCCAGATCGGGGCCTGCGGGGTCTGCGGCACGGACCAGCACATCCTCAAAGGCCACTGGCCGAAGCCGCTGCCATGGCCATTCACTTTGGGTCACGAGCTCGCCGGCGTCGTCGTCGAGATCGGCTCTGAGCTGAAGACCGATTTCATGGGCAAGCCCATCGGTGTCGGCTCGAAGCTGATGCTCCCGCCGCTGATGCCGTGCGGCCACTGCGACTGGCGCCTGCACTACCCGGAACAAGCCAACAAGTGCCTGACGCCGGTCTACTATGGCCGCTATCTGGGCTTCGAAAAGCCGCCGCATCTTTGGGGAGGCTGGGCCGAGTACGTCTATGTCGACCTCGGTGAGCTGCCCGGAACCAAGATCTACAAGCTGCCCGACGACATGAGCCTCCTGCTCGGCACACTCTCCGAGCCATTGACCTCATGCATTCGTGCATTCAACCGCGCTGTGAAAGCAGGTGGATTCAAGTGGAACGATACGGTTGTGATCCAGGGTACCGGCCCGATCGGCATCCTCGCCATTGCGGCCGCACAGGAGATGGGAGCGGGTCGCGTCATCGCGGTCGGTGCGCCGGAAGAGCCACGATTGAAGCTTGCCCGCGAGTTCGGCGCCGAGGCGACGGTCAACATCGAGGAAGTGACGTCGCCTGAGGAGCGGATCAGGCGTGTGCGAGACATCGTTGGCGGTTATGGTGCCGATCTCGTGATGGACTGCTCCGGCCACCCCACAGCCGGGCCCGAAGGCATAGAGTTCCTTCGCGATGGCGGCACTTACGTCGAGATGGGTCAGTTCACGGATGCTGGTAGCATCATGACGAGCTGGCATCGCATCTGCACCAAGGACATCAATCTTCTGGGCTCCTGGGCATTCACCGCCAACGACCTGCCCCTCGGCGTCGATATGCTCTACAAGGCGCGTGACACGTATCCCTGGCGGAAAATGCAGACGCTGTTTCCGTTCACGGAAGAAGGCGTGAAGGATGCAGTCGCGCAGGCGATGGCTATGAAGACCGTCAAGTCGACGATCGTTCCGTTCCGACAGCTTCTCTGAACGGCAGCCTCATTCTGAACCACAGATTGTAAAGTCGTTTGTGCCACGCGTGTTGCGCACACGCGCACGAATTTACTTTCCATTAAGGTTTCCGCTTTCATAACATCACCTCTGAGGGACCAGCAAAAAGCCACTATTCGGCTGCATCTCAAGCCTGTCTCTCAAGTGTTCAGTGGTGTGCGTTTGTGGAGTTCGAGTGCGATGCGGTGGTGCAGTGTGCGTACCAATGTGGCAGGCGCATTAACGCTGTGGGCTGCCCTTCTCGGTACTGCCCTCCTCGTCTGCGCAACCTTACTCGCCATTCTGCCTTCGACGGCATCGGCAAATCCTGCGAAGCCCAACTTTGCTAACGAGCTTGCGCCAACGAGATTCGTCGTCCTTCTCGACCGTGCCGTAGAGTTCGAGGTTCTTTCGCTCACGAATCCGAACCGGGTCGTCGTCTCCCTGCCCGACGTCAGAATGCGCCTGCCGGCCGGCGGTGAGGATGCCGGTGCGGGTCTGGTGAGATCGTTCCGGGGCGGAGCTTCTGCGCCGGGCCGCGCTCGGGTCGTGATCGATGTCCGGGCGCCCGTGATCGTCCGGCGCTCGGAAATTCAAAAGCACGGCCGCGATCATCGCCTCGTGCTGGATCTCGTACCAGCACCATCCGGCAAGCTGCCAGCCCAGGCCGAGGCCAAGCGCCCGCAGACGGTTCAGCCGCCCCTGCCGCGACCGGCTTCGCGACCTGAGGAAATTGCTGCCCGCTCCTACAAGCCGGTTATCGTCATCGATCCTGGTCACGGGGGCCACGACACCGGCGCCACGAAGAACGGAGTCGTTGAAAAGGACGTCGTACTCGCATTCAGCAAGGTTCTTCGGGACAAGCTCGAGAGCACCGGCCGCTATCGCGTGCTGATGACGCGGGACGAGGACGTCTTCATCACCCTCGATGGACGCCGCGACATCGCCGAACGGCACAGGGCGGCGCTCTTCATTGCGGTTCACGCGGATTATGCCGGTGCCCACGCGCGTGGCGCGACCATCTACTCTCTCCGGGACAGCACGGCGGCGGCTCTGCAGCGCTCAGCCAAGTCGGAGGTGGTCAAGACCGTGCTGACCAATCAGGAGCTGTCCGGAGTCGAACGGAACGACGCTCATGCCATCAAGGCGATCCTTGCAGATCTTGCAGAGCGCGAGGTCGCTGTCACGAAGGAGCGGACAGACACGTTCGCCCGCTCGGTCATAGAATTCATGAGTGCTTCGACTGAGATGCGCCCCGACGCGGACAGGGAAGCGAATTTCCGGGTCCTGAAGACGGCCAAGGTCCCGTCGGTGCTGATCGAGCTTGCCTACGTGACGAACCCGCTCGACGCGCGCAATCTCAAATCCCAGGCCTGGCGCGACAAGGTCAGCGATTCGATCGCCACCGCCGTCGACAACTACTTCTCATTCCAGATCGCGCGT
>JAEVZQ010000104.1 GCA_023392135.1 Pseudomonadota bacterium
CTTCCGATGAAGGCAATGGTTGCTGGTGTCGCCGATTCCGAAGCTCGCCATAGCTCGGGGCTGCGTTTGGGCGGCGGGTTTATCTATCAGCGCTGGCGTCAGAACAGGCCGAGGCTGATTGCGCCCCGGACAACCACGTAGACACCGACCGCGATGACGACCCCAGCAAAGATGGCGTTCAATGCGCTCCTGTTCTGGGCGATCGCGCCGTTCGCACGCGTGCCGATGATGCTGCCGGCAAGGCCGCCGGCAATGAACAGGGCGGCAATCACCCAGTCGATGTAGCCGGAAAGGACATAGCTGCTGGCCGTGGCGAGGCCGAATGCCGTAACGGCGACCAGAGACGTGCTGATGGCGCTCCGCAGCGGCATGCCGGTCGCGAGCATCAGGCCGGGTACGATCAGGAAGCCGCCGCCGATCCCGAAAAAGCCGGACAGCATACCCACGCCGGCACCAGTGCCGATCAGCCGGGGCAACAGGCGTGAAGCACTTTCACGCGTCAATCGCGGCTCGGCGGTGGAAGCAAGAATTGGCTTCCGGAGCATGTTGAACCCGACCGCCAGCATGAGCAGCCCGAACAGGAGCAGCAGCTTCTCCCCATTCATGGCCTTGCCGAGAGCTGCGCCTGCGAGCGCACCGATCACGCCGGCAGCGGCGAACACGGCAGCGCATCTCCACTTCACCGTGCCGAGCCGGGCATGAGCAGCAAGGCTCATGCCGGCGTTCAGCGCGACGGCTACCGCACCCGTGCCGATCGCCACATGGGTCGACGGCACACCGACGGCATAAACCAGCAGTGGCACCGCTAGGATCGAGCCGCCGCCGCCGATCAGCCCCAGAATGATGCCGACCAGGCTGCCTGAGCCAATTGCAAACGCGGCTGGAAGCGCGGTGATCACCGCCTTGCCCTCACGACAGAAAAGATGCTCAAGCGGCGGCTGGCTGCTGCATGGAACGGTTCCAGGGCATCATGCGCAGAAGTCGGGCCATGGCGCAGAAGCCGCTTACGCCTGCAACGACCAGCCCGGCGCCCACGAAGGCAGGGATGGCGTAAAAGGCGGGGTCTGCCAGGGCGCCGAGAACCACGCCGATCAGCACGACGCTGCCGGCTGCGATCTGCACCTGCCGTTGCAACTCCAACGGCTGGTTTCTATCCTGCCGAACGGGCAGACCCGCGTTCTTCCAGGCATCGAGACCGCCCTCGAGAACATACGCCTTGGCCGAGACCGCAGTCGCGAGCCTGTCACAAGCCGCAGTCGTGCGGGCCCCTGAACGGCAGTGGAAGATGACGGCAGGCGCGCCGCCGCACTCGACGGTCTTCAAGCCCGACAGAGCTGTATGCTGCGCACCGGGAATGCGCTCACAGGCGTACTCGTCCGCCTCGCGGACGTCGATGAGAACTGCGCCGTCGGAGATCAGACGCTTGGCGTCCTCGGGCTTTACGGGAATGAGGCTCATGATGCTTGGCTCCTCGATTTTCAATGCTTGTTCAATGCTTGGGGGGCTTTGGGCAGTAGAGGTCGTACAGCGTGGAAAGCAGGTGCTCGATCCGTGCATCTGCGATGCGATACCAGATTGTCTGACCTTCCCGGCGAAAGGTCAGGAGCTTCTGCTCGCGCATGATTGCGAGGTGCTGAGAGAGGGCAGACTGCGACAGCCCGACCGCCTCGCCGAGGCTCGTCACATTCGCCTCGCCCCATTCCACGAGCCTGCAGAGGATCATAAGCCGGCGCTCATTGGAAAGCGCGCGCAGGATGCGGGCAACCTCGGTGGCGCTCGCCGCGAGTTAGGTGATGTCGAAAAGGGTTTGGCTGGTCATCGCGCACCTATCCATTAGCTATCGCTAAATTAGATGCGACTTATATTTTGTCAATGGCGCAGATGTGTGTGCGTCACCTCTACATCAAGTGGCGAATCGGGGCACCCAATGTCTCCGGGAGGCGCTGCCGATAGCTAGGCGACCCACGCGGGACGGGCCGCCACATTTGCGCTCAAATCCGCTCCGGCCAGTCACTACCCCGCGGCTCGTCGCGGCCATGCACCTGGGACGGCGGTGCGGTGGCCTCGACAGCGGTGAACTCCTCCAGGACCTTGTAGGAATGCTTGGCACCGGCCGGTACCAGCCAGGAGTCACCCGGCTCCAGCTTCAAGGTTTGGCCCTCGAGCTCCAGTTC
Source organism: Pseudomonadota bacterium (assembly GCA_023392135.1). Lineage (GTDB taxonomy): Bacteria > Pseudomonadota > Alphaproteobacteria > Rhizobiales > Hyphomicrobiaceae > ZC4RG25. The sequence continues at coordinate 2,175 of JAEVZQ010000104.1, forward strand.
CGCGCGGCCGTTGATGACATAACCCACCGTCTCGTACTCGCGCACGCTTTCGGCCTTGTCGTTCCCTGGCTGCTCCTGCTCCCAGAGCCGCATCGAGACCCGCTTACCCGAGACGAGATACTTCTGCCCCATGTCACCCTTGGGTGAGTCGGGCGCGTGAACCTTCTTCACAGGCGTGTCCGTCATCGTAGAGTTCCGGCTTCAGTCCCGCGCGGCCGCGGCTGCCGGCCGGCGCGGGCGTTCAGACTCCGAAACCTTCCAAACGGGGGCGCGTTCCAGATCGCGGTGCACCCGAGGGCTCAGTTGCCCGGATTGAGTATCAGCCGGCCTTCCCGCGCATGAACTCGATGATGCCCGAGAAATCGACCCCCGCATTACCAGCCGCAACGAAGAGCTGATAGAGCTGCGCGGCCTCGGCGCCCAGGGGGGTTGCGACGTTGGCCGCACGGGCGGCCTCTTGAGCCAACCCGAGGTCTTTCAGCATCAGCGCGGCCGCGAAGCCGGGCTTATAACTGTTGTTGGCCGGCGAGGTCGGCACCGGGCCGGGCGCCGGGCAGTAGGTCGTGAGTGACCAGCACTGCCCTGAGGACGTCGAGGCGACGTCGAACAGAGCCTGCTTCGACAGTCCCAGCTTTTCGGCAAGGTTGAACGCCTCGCAAACGCCGATCATGCTGATGCCGAGGATCATGTTGTTGCAGATCTTGGCCGCCTGACCCGCGCCTGCATCTCCGCAATGAACGAGCTTTCGGCTCACCTTCTCGAGCACGGGCCGGGCCTTCTCGAAGGCTTCCGGGCTGCCGCCGGCCATCAGCGTCAGCGTGGCGGCCTCCGCTCCACCGACGCCCCCCGACACGGGGCAGTCGAGCGAGAGCTTGCCGGCGATGCCCGCCAGCTCGTGCGCGCGCCGGGCCGAGGCGACATCGACGGTCGAGCAGTCGACGAACACCGCGTCGCTCGCGGCGGCCGAGAGCACCCCCGCCTGCTCGTAGACAGCGACGGTATCCTTACCAGCAGGCAGCATGGTGATGACCACATCGGCGCCCTCGGCCGCGGCATCCGCGCTCTGCGCCGAAGCGACACCGCGCTCACCAGCTCTTTCGAGGTTAGCAGGCAGGAGGTCATATCCAGTCACGGAATACCCCGCTGTCACGAGGTTGCCGGCCATCGGTGTACCCATGTTGCCGAGGCCGATGAATGCGATCTTGGTCATGTCCTCCTCCCGAAGTTGATTTTCACCGCGTCATGATCAGCGTCCGGTCCATTGCGGCGGCCGTTTGGCGAGGAACGCCTCCAGACCCTCGCGGAAATCCGCGCTCGTGTAGACTTTTGCGACCAGATCGGTGTCGTCCGCCTTGGGGCCCTGCTGGCGCAGGCGAAGGAGAATCTCCTTGGTCACCCGCAGCGTCAGCGGAGCGTAGCCGGCGATCTGACGCGCAAGCTCCTCCGCCCGGCTCATCAATGCTGCGTGGCTCTCCACGACTTCTGCCACGAGCCCCGCCGTCAGCGCCTCCTCGGCACCCAACAGGCGTGCGGTGAAGATCACGTCCTTCACGCGCGCCTCACCGAGGAGCCGCACCAGGCGTTCGAGAGTTGCAGCAGAAAGGCAGTTGCCGAGGGTGCGCGCGATCGGAAAGCCGAACTTCAGATCCCGCGTGGCGATCCGCATGTCGCAGCAGGCAGCGATGCCGGCGCCCCCACCCGTGCAGGCCCCCGCGATGGCGGCAATGGTCGGCACCGGGCAGGACTCGATTGCCGTCATGATCTCATCGGCATGCTTCTCGTACTGGATACCCTGCTCCGGCGTGCCGAACTCGCGGAAGAGGGAAATGTCCGTCCCGGACGCGAATGCCCGGTCGCCGGCACCGGTCATGACGATCGCCATCAGCGAGCCGTCGGTCGGCGCATTGGCGCAGATCTCGGCCACCCGATCGTACATGCCGAACGTCAGCGCGTTGCGCGCGTGCGGCCTGTTGAGGGTGAGAAAACCAATCCGGTCCCGCACCTCGTAGATGATCTCCTGCTCGCTGGCGGCTGTTTGCGCACGATCCATCGCAACCTCTTCTCCTTGTCGTTTTCGGGACGGCCCGAACTGTGCCTCGCGCACAGCAAACCGCCTCGCCTCCTGAATGGCAACGACTTTCGCAGCTTCCCGCCGCAGGCGGGCTGGTGCAGACGGGAATTGCCCCGGGCGCCATCGGTGTTGACGATGGACGCCGGCGCGCTCGGCCTGTACCATTGCCCTTTTACCGGTGCACCAAGGCCGGAAGAACAGAACAAGCGCCCCGTCGCGCAAGGGAGGAATGGGAACGATGCGGTCGGCTCCGCACGCCCCCCCGTCGGCAGCGTCCAAGCGGCTGCCGATCCGTTCACCGCAAGACTTCGCGGGCGGCATGCTGCTTCTCGCAATCGCCGCGCTCGGCTTAATGGGCTCGTGGCATCTCGATTTCGGTCAATTCGGCGGCGTCGGCTCCGGCATGGTGCCACAGGCTGTTTCAGCCATGATCGCCGGCTTCGGCCTGCTCCTTATCGTGCAGGGGTTCATTTCCTCCGAAGGGGCGCAGATGACGCCGTGGTCCATCCGCGGCCTATTCTTCGTGCTGGGGGCCGCCCTGCTCTTCGCCTGGACCATCCGTCCGCTGGGCCTGATCTTCGCCGGGCCCATCACGATCCTGTTCGCGTCTCTCGCGGATCGCACGACGCGCCCACTCGAGATTGCCGTCTTCACCGTCGCGCTCACCGCGTTCTGCATCGGCCTGTTCAGCTTCATGCTGCGGCTGCCGATTCCGGTGCTCCCGTCCTCGCTCCCCTACCCGCTCAACGAGATCTTCTAGGCCTGCAGCTTGCTGGAACTGACCGACAATCTCGCGCTTGGATTCGCTACGGCTCTGACGCTGAAGAACCTGGGGCTCTGCTTCCTGGGATGCATGATCGGCTCGCTGATCGGCGTGCTGCCGGGCGTGGGACCCATTGCTACCATAGCCATGCTGCTGCCGTTGACGTTCGGCGTCGACCCGGTCGGCGCACTCATCATGCTGGCCGGCATCTACTACGGCGCCCAGTACGGCGGCTCGACGACGGCCATTCTCGTCAACATCCCCGGCGAGGCGACCTCCGTCGTCACCGTTCTCGACGGCCACCAGATGGCCAAGCAGGGCCGCGCCGGCATTGCGCTCGGCATCTGCGCCATCGGCTCCTTCATCGCGGGCACCTTCGCGACGCTGATCATTGCTGCCCTCGCCGCGCCGTTGACAAAAATGGCGCTGCTGTTCGGACCAGCGGACTACTTCTCGCTGATGGTGCTCGGCCTCGTCTTTGCCGTGGTGCTGGCGAGCGGGTCCGTCCCCAAGGCCATCGCCATCATCCTGGTCGGACTTCTGATGTCCACCATCGGCATCGATATCGAGACGGGCGAGGAGCGGCTGACCTTCGGCTTTAACGAGCTTGCCGACGGCGTTCCGTTCGCGGTGGCGGCTATGGGGATTTTCGGCTTCGCCGAGATCATCCGGAACCTGGAGGTGACGGAAACGCGCGATGTGGTGAAATCACCTATCGGGCGGCTGTTGCCGGGTGCCGATGAGCTGCGCCAGTCGGCGGCGCCAATTGCGCGCGGAACGCTGGTCGGATCGATCCTCGGTTTGCTGCCCGGCAATGGTGCCGTGCTTGGACCGTTTGCGTCCTATACCCTAGAGAAGAAGCTTGCGGCCGAGCCCGGGCGGTTCGGTCAGGGCGCGATCGAAGGCGTTGCCGGACCTGAATCGGCCAACAATGCCGGCGCGCAGACCTCGTTCATTCCACTTCTGACACTGGGCATACCTCCCAACGCAGTCATGGCTCTGATGGTCGGTGCAATGACCATCCACGGCATCGTGCCCGGACCGCAGGTCATCGCGCATCAGCCGGCCCTGTTCTGGGGCATGATCGCCTCCATGTGGATCGGCAATCTGATGCTGCTGATCATCAACCTGCCGTTGATCGGCCTCTGGGTGCGGCTGCTGAAGGTGCCCTACCGGCTGATGTTCCCGGCCATCATCGTCTTCTGCTGCATCGGCATCTACTCGATCAACAATTCCGGGCTCGAAGTCTTCATGGTCGCCGTGTTCGGAATGTTCGGATACTTGCTGGCGAAGTTCGGCTTCGAGCCGGCGCCGTTGCTCCTTGGCTTCGTGCTCGGTCAGTTGATGGAAGAAAAGCTGCGTCAGGCGCTGGTGATCTCGCGCGGCAGCTTCGTCACGTTCTTCGACCGGCCGGTCAGCGCGCTGCTGCTGGCCTTGGCGCTCGCCCTGGTCATCGTCGCCGTGCTGCCATCCATCCGCAAGAGGCGGGACACCGTCTTCCAGGAGTGACCCAGAGGTGTCCAGAAGGACGTCGGGCGCCCCGGATCAGACATCAACTTTTAGTTGCGTAAATGCAATCTCCAAGGCCACTTCCACAGGTTCATGCTCGTCCGGCAGCGGCCAAGCTTCCGCTTCTGTCCGGATTACGCATATCGTGTGTTCTTCTGTCGCGCGGCACAACTGGCGCTAGCGCGGTCCATCAATATACGTTTCCATTCATCGAACCAGGGATCTGACACATCGGTTCGCAATGGCAATCAACCGGCTGAGACACCGTTCACGCGAAGTCGTTATCGCGCTCGCCATCACCTTGGCTGCAATTGCAGCGGTGATCGCGACTCTGTCGAGCCAGGAGGAGGACGTTCAAGCGGCACAACCGATGGCACTGGTTACGCCCCGCAGGTAGGCCCGCACAGGTTCCTACCCGCACGCCATCAACGAGCCGTCACTGCGCAGTCCATCCACCGTCGATCGAGTAATTGGCTCCGGTAATCGAGGCGGCCGCATCGCTGGCTAGGAACGCCGCAAGCGCGCCTACCTGGTCCACCGTGACAAACTCGCGCGTGGGCTGCCGCGCAAGGATTTGGGCACGGGCCTGCTCCTCCGTCATTCCCTGTGTCCGGGCCAGATCCGGGATCTGCTTTTCGACGAGCGGTGTCCACACGAACCCCGGTGAGATCGCGTTCGCCGTCACGCCGTGCTCCGCCGTTTCCAGAGCGACGGTTTTCGTCAGGCCAGCCAGCCCGTGCTTGGCTGCGACATAGGCGCTCTTATTGACCGAAGCCCTGAGCGAGTGTGCCGAGCAGATGTTGATGATGCGACCCCAGCGGCGCTCCTTCATGCCGGGGACGGCAACGCGGATTGCATGGAACGCCGCGGACAGGTTGATCGCGATGATCGCGTCCCACTTCTCGATGGGAAACTCCTCGATGGGCGAGACGTACTGGATGCCCGCATTGTTGACGAGGATGTCGACCTGCCCGAACGTGCGCTCCGCCTCGCCAACCATGTCGGCGATCTGATTGTGGCGCAGCATGTTCGCCCCATGGAAAGCGACGCGGGTACCGTGTGCTGCCACCTCCCGGATCTGCTCGGCGTTCTCGTTCTCATCGCCGAGGCCGTTCAACATGACGTTCGCCCCAGCCTTCGCGAAAGCATGAGCGATCGCGAGCCCGATGCCCGACGTCGAGCCGGTGACGATGGCTGACTTGCCCTTGAGTTGCATGACACCTCCTCAATCCGCCTGACCACTGTTGCGATACGCGCAGCCTACACCGGGCCCGGTCCCACTGCGAGCAGCCGCTGCATCATTCGAGCCGGAACCCGTCTAGTCGGTAGTACGTGACCCTTCGCGGCGGCCCAACGCCGGCAGGCACCCGGCGTTCCGCCAGTTTCCCTGCGGCAGCGAAGCCGTTTGACGGCGCACCAGCATCCTGGCGCAGCGTGACGAGCAGCACCGGCTCCGGTGCTCCTTTCCGATAAGCGCGGGTCAGCTCGTAGTGATCCCGCGGGCGCGTTCCCGCCTCGTGCCAGGCGAAGACCGGCGTGGGCTCATCGCGCATGTAGTAGAGCAGTTCGGCCGTCACTGCGCGGTCATCGGTCAGCACGGCGCCAAACGGCCGGCCAGCCTCACGCGCCTCGGCGAGCACTGCGGCCGTTTCATCGGCAAGCGCCCGCCAACCGAGTGTTCTCGCGAACGGATCTGCGCCCCCTGCGATCCGGAAAGACCCTGCCGTGGCGGTCGCGACCCCGATGCCGACGAGAATGGCCGCGTGCAGCGCCATCGAGCCCTTCAGCCACCGCCACGCCCCATCCCGCAGCATCGTCGCTGTCACGAGCGCCGTCGCCGACACGTAGCTCACGGCGGCCCAGTTCGCATGCGCGCGTGACAGGAAGGCCTGCACCGTGACCAGCAAGATCACCGGAAGGGCAAACGCCAGCATCAGTCGATCCAGCGCCGGCAAGCCCTCCTGCCATGCGCGCCAGGCGATCACCAGAAGTGATCCGAACAGGATCGGCCCGAATACGCCAAACTGCGCGCCGAAGAACTCCAGTGCCTTGTTCGGATGGAACAGCGCGCCCGTCCACCTGGCGTTGTCAGCCGTGTGGGCGAAGGTGGCGAAGCTATGCTCGATGTTCCAGGTGAGGTTCGGCGCGATCAGCAGCAGGCCGATGAGCAAGGCCGCATAGAACCGCACGTCGCGCAGCAGACAGCGTGCTTGCGGCACCGCCAGCATACAGACGACCGCTGACAGCGCGAAGTAGACCATCGCATACTTCGCATTGAGCCCGAGCCCGAAGGCCACTCCGAGCAACAGCGCGGGCCACCAGCGGTCGGTGTCGAGCAGGCGCACCAGAGCGTAAAGGGCCATCGCCCAGAAAAACAGCAGTGGCACATCCGTGGAGATGATGCCGGCCGACAGCGAGACCCCGGGCAGCGTCGCAAAAACCACCGCCGACCAGAACCCCGCCCGCCGATCGTAAAGGCGTGCGGCAATCGCGTAGATCACCAGGGCCGTCGCCGTATGGATGATCGGGGACGGCACCCGCACGCAGAATTCCGCATGCCCGCAGGTCTCCGTCGCGGCACGGATCACCCAGGCGATCAGCGGGGGCTTGGAGTAATAGCCGAACGCCGGCTCGAGGCTCCAGGACCAGTACTGCGCCTCATCGAAGAACAGGTCGGTGGCATTGAAGGCCAGCGCGACAAGGCGGATCGCCAACAGCAGCCCAAGCACCGCGAGCAGCGCCGGCAACCAGCTGGTCCGGACGTCCGCATCGCTTTCACGCGCGGCGTGCGCCGTCATGTCAACCCCCTGCATTGCCGACCCGGCTGTGATCCGCCGCCCATTTACATGGTTGAGCAG
>JAEVZQ010000038.1 GCA_023392135.1 Pseudomonadota bacterium
GTGCTGCCCCAGTAGGCCGCCTTGGCCCAGGGATTGTTCGGCTGCGGACCGGTGCGCTTCAGCTCCTCCATCGCCGCGAGCGCATCCTTGCGGATCTTGCCGGTCTCGAAGGTTTCGGCCGCGACCACGATCTCCTTCAGCACCACGCGAACCTCATCCGGGTGGTTTCTCATGTGCTGCTGCTCGCGCAGGAAATCGAGCAGCTCCTTGTCCCGGGTCGCGTTGTTGGCCAGCGTCCACTTGGCGACGCTGCCCACGGTCAGCCGGTTCAGATCGCTCTTGTCACCCGCCCACCGCAGGGCGCCGACGATGCGGTACACGGGCTCGAGTGAGCCCGTGGCGAAGTAATAGCCCCAGAGGGTATCGATTGGGGCCGGCCCCGTCTCGAGCGGCAACTCGTGCAGAACGGGCGCCTTCCCGTGGAGGTAGCTGTCGATCAGCGGCTTTCGCGCCGGCATACGCTCGACGAACTTACCCATCAGCCCCTTCCAGTTCGGCAAGCCACTGTAGGCGATGGCCTTGATGATCGCGTGCTGGTCCTCTGGGGGCATCGGGTACATGCGGGTGACGAGCTTCTCGGCCGTGCGCGGATTGCTCCCCAGTACGCCTGCCATGAAGCCGACGTAGACGCCCGCCGTATCCTGATCCCTGAAAAGCCCCAGGCGGCTCATTGCCTTCACGGCATCCGGGAGGCGTTTCGGCTGTGGCTCTAACCGGTAATCGTTGATCCACTGCAGGATCTGCTCGTTCGTGCCGAATGGCCCTGCCCCGGCCGCCGGCTGCTGTGCGGCTGTCTGCAGCGACGGTACCACGAAGAACAAAAGAGCGAGCAGGCCGGCACCGGCAGAACGCATGACAACCTCCAAAAACCAGGGCGTGCACGGGGAGACTCCCGCCCACTGATCCGCACAACCCGCGATTGTTAATCAGCCGTGCGCGTCGATTTCATGGCGGCATCGGCAACTCGCCTAGCCAGCCCAAAAAGTGGGTAAGACCGGAGCCGCTTTTGACCTGCAGCCCCGAGGCGAATATGTGGGTTAGCGGAAAAAAGGGGACAGGGCCGTTCATGGCGCAGCGACTGCAGCTCGACGAGACCACTTCGCCAGCTTCGGATTCCGAAAGTGGGAGTGCGTCTGCCAGCGTCAATGCCACACGGCGCGCGCCCGCCGAAGCAACGCCGTCCATGGCGCAATACCTGGAGATCAAGGCTGCCAATCCGGACAGCTTGCTCTGGTACCGGATGGGCGATTTCTACGAGCTTTTCTTCGAGGACGCAGTCGTTGCATCCCAGGCGCTCGGAATCGTGCTGACCAAGCGCGGCAAGCATCTGGGCGAAGACATTCCCATGTGCGGCGTGCCCGTCGTCCGCGCCGACGAGTACCTGCAGCGGCTCATAAAGCAGGGCTACCGCGTCGCCGTCTGCGAGCAGCTCGAGGATCCGGCGGAGGCGCGTAAGCGTGGCTCCAAGGCGGTCGTCAGGCGTGACGTGGTTCGCCTCGTCACGCCGGGCACCATCACCGAAGACACGCTGCTGGATGCAAAAGCGCGCAATTACCTTACTTCGTTACATATCGCCCCGCACGGGGGTGACGACAGTGAGCCGATCATCTCTCTCGCCTCGCTCGACATATCGACGGGCGAGTTCGAGCTGGGCTCCGTGGTGATCGGTGACCTGTCCGGCGAGCTGGCCCGGCTGCAGCCGAGCGAGATCATCGCAGCCGATAGCACCTTCGGTGATCCTCGTATCAAAAGTTGGATCGAAGCCATCGGAGCCGCGACGACACCTGTTGCTGGCGCCACATTCGACAGCATGGCCGGCGAGCGAGCCATCAAGGCACGTCTCGAAGTGGCTGATCTCACGGCATTCGGCACCTTCTCACGGCCGGAGCTGGCCGCAGCAGCAGCGCTTCTCAAATACGTCGAGCTGACGCAGATCGGCCGTCAGCCGGTCATCCGTCCACCGCGCAGCACGGGGCCGTCGAACGCGATGGTGATAGACGCGGCCACCCGGGCGAGCCTCGAGCTCGTGCGCGGTGCGTCCGGTGGCCGGCAGGGCAGCCTTCTCGCTGCCATAGATCGGACTATCACCGGTCCGGGCGCACGCGAGCTGGCGGCGCGGCTGGCGAGCCCGCTCCGTGACACGCGTGCCATCACGGCACGGCTCGATGCGTTGGCGTATCTGCTCGAACGCGATCGCCTCCGGGAAGATGTCCGGAGTGCACTGCGCAGCGCGCCCGATATCGCGCGCGCCGTGTCCCGGCTCGCGTTGCAGCGTGGCGGACCTGCGGATCTCGCTGCCATCCGGGACGGACTGACAGTGGCGTCCGCGCTCGGCGAGTTACTCCGCCTGTCGGCGGATGGGATCGGGCTGCCGGTGGAGCTGGCCTCGATCCAGACACGTCTGTTCAGTCCCGAAAACCGCCTGCTGGCGGACTCCCTTCGTTCAGCGCTCGTCGAGGCGCCGCCGGCGCACCGGCGCGATGGCGGCTTTGTCCGCGAAGGTTGCCGCACCGATCTCGATGAGGCGCGCCGCCTTCGGGACGATAGCCGCAAGGTGATGGCGGCGCTGGAATCCCGCTATGTGGAGGAAACAGGCGTCAAAACCCTCAAGGTCCGTCACAACAACGTACTCGGCTACTACATCGAGGTCGGAGCGGCGAACGCGAAGCCGCTGATGGCGGAGCCGCTCTCCGCAACCTTCCGCCACCGCCAGACGCTCGCGAACGCGGTGCGTTTCACCACCGGCGAGCTCGTCGAGACGGAGGGACTGATCGCCTCTGCTGCCGAGCGCGCGCTGGCAATCGAGCAGGAAGTCTTCGCGGAGCTGGCGCGGTCAGTTGGAGAGCTCGAGCGCGCATTGTGCGAGACCGCTGCAGCCCTTGCCGAGCTCGACCATTATGCCGGTCTCGCCGAGCTGGCGTTTCAGGAAAATTACGTCCGTCCGGATGTGACCGAAGGGATGGAGCTCGAGATCCGTGGCGGGCGGCATCCCGTCGTCGAGCAGGCGCTGCGCCAGGCCAAGGCCTCGCCCTTCATCGAGAACGACTGCGTGCTGGGTGGAGGGATTGCGCGCCGGCAAGGCTTCGACGACGAGGACAGCGAGGGCGGACGCATCTGGCTTCTGACGGGCCCCAACATGGCGGGCAAGTCGACCTTTCTCCGGCAAAACGCCCTGATCGCCCTCCTTGCCCAGATCGGCTCGTTCGTGCCGGCCCGGTCGGCCTCTATCGGCGTCATCGACCGCCTCTTTTCACGGGTCGGTGCGGCCGATGATCTGGCGCGCGGGCGCTCGACCTTCATGGTCGAGATGGTGGAGACCGCAGCCATCCTCAATCAGGCGAGCGAGCGATCCCTTGTCATCCTCGACGAGATCGGCCGCGGCACCGCGACCTTCGATGGCCTGTCGATCGCGTGGGCGACGGTCGAGTATCTGCACGACATCTGCCGCTGCCGGGCGCTGTTTGCCACGCACTACCACGAGTTGACGGCGCTCACGGGACGGCTGCCGAACCTCGCTGCGGTCACCATGGACGTGAAGGAGTGGCGCGACGAGATCGTTTTCCTGCACAAGGTGCGGCCGGGGGCAGCCGACCGGTCCTATGGTATCCAGGTGGCGAAACTGGCTGGCTTGCCGCCTGCTGTCGTGAAGCGGGCGCGGGAGGTGCTGGCTCGGCTCGAAAAGACTAATGGGCGCCAGGGCACCAGCGGCTCGCTGGAAGAGCTGCCGCTGTTTGCCCACGAGCCCCATCAGCCTGCCTCAGGCGGACGCGATGCCCCGTCGGAACTCGAAATGGCTCTTGATAAGATCAATCCTGATGAGCTTAGTCCGCGTGCGGCACTTGAAGCTCTGTATGAACTGAAGGGAATACGCCGAAGCGAGCCGCAGAAGCACTAGTGGAGCGAATTTGACATTTGATCCCCGTTTGCGGCACGCGCCGTATCAAATGTCAAATTCAGATGCTCCACTAGAATCAAATGGTTGCTAGTGGTCCTTTTGATTCCGACATTTGCTCTCGAGCTTGCTGCGGCGGGATGCAAATGTCGGAATCGGACCACTAGTGTAGGGCAAACGCCCGGCGGAAGCTCGCACCTTGCAGAATGGGCGGGTCCAC
>JAEVZQ010000081.1 GCA_023392135.1 Pseudomonadota bacterium
CCTCACCCCGACCCTCTCCCCGCCGGGGAGAGGGAGATTGGCGTAACAGCGAGGCAGGCCACCTCCCAGTCCGAAGGTGCTATCCGGTACAGCGTGCCACAGTGAACGGACCAGTATGCAGGACATCCTCATCGCCCCATCGATCCTTTCGGCCGACTTCGCGCGGCTCGGCGAGGAGGTGCGCGCCATCGACTCGGCAGGTGGCGATTGGGTGCACATCGACGTGATGGACGGCCACTTCGTACCGAACATCACATTCGGTCCCAAGCTGGTCGAAGCGATCCGGCCGCATTCGCAGAAGATCTTCGACGTCCACCTGATGATCGCGCCCTGCGATCCCTACATCGAGGCCTTCGCGAAGGCCGGTGCGGACATCATTACGGTCCATGCCGAGGCGGGCCCGCACCTCGATCGATCCCTGCAACTCATCAAGGACCTGGGGAAGAAGGCAGGCGTTTCGCTGACGCCATCAACGCACGAAAGCGCGATCGCACACGTGCTCGATAAGCTCGACCTCGTGCTTGTCATGACGGTCAATCCGGGCTTCGGTGGCCAAAGCTTCATTCCGGCCATGGTCGAGAAGGTGAGGAGCATCCGGCGCATGATCGGGGAGCGGCCGATCGATCTGGAGGTCGACGGCGGCATCAACGCCGAGACCGCGCGTGACGTCGCGGCGGCCGGAGCCAACGTGCTGGTCGCTGGAAGTGCCGTTTTTGCGGGCGGGCGTTACGCCGAGAACATTGCCGCGATCCGGGCAGCGGCGCGCGCGGCCGCCGGCGCCGGTCAGGGCAGGTAGCCCTTCGCCAGGTCCATCGCTTGTCGGTCGATGACCTTGCCGACGCGATCCTGCCGGGTCAGCGTCCATGCTAAGTCTGTGCCCATTTGCATGGATGAGCGCGAGCGCAGCGATATCGCGATGCTTTCTCCGCTGCGGACCTGGATCGGCCTCGAGACCGGAAAGTAGAGCTGCTCCCAGTGCGAGCGCGGGGCGTCAGGCGCGGTGGAGAACGTGACGCCGGGAACGAGCTCCGCCACCCACCACGTTGCAAAACCGTAGAGCTTCGTGCCGACGTGCGGCCTCCAACGTGCCTCGCCCTTGCGAGTGGTTCGGTTCTGAACCGAAAAGTCGATCCTATCCCACTCTTGAGCCGAGCGGCCCTCGTCCAGCAGGTCTGCGGGTGTGAGGGTCCGCACGTAGATATTGTTGAGGCTCATGAGCTGTGCGGGTGAGAAGTCGATCCCGCGCCCGATACGCTCCCAGGCGGTGAGCTCGACATGAAAGCGATCCGTTACGACCGGGGCAATGAACTGGGTGAGGCGGCTCGGGATGATCGTGCCCCCGCGTTTCAGATGCCGGCGCACGGCATCGTTCAGCGTCTCGATGATGTGCTCTTCGAAGGGATAGTTCCCGAGCGTCTCCGAGATGACCACGTCGGCGCGCGGCGGGTCCTGCATTTCGGTCGAGTGGCATGGTATCAGGTGGCAATTGCGCGCTCTGTTCCGCTTCAGGATCTCCTGTGCAACTGCCGCGACCTCGGCCACCTCGTAAAGATAGACCTCACGCGCGCCGAGCTTCGAAGCCATCAGCCCCAGCAGCCCAGTCCCGGCGCCGATGTCGGCCACGACGGTTTCACCCTTCCGGATCACCTGCGCCAGTGCCGCCTCGAATGCATCGTTGCGGACGCGGTCTGCAATCAGCGTGCGGTGATATTCGATGCGCATAAGGGGAGCGGATGGTGAATGGCGAGTGGCGAATAGTGGGTAGGGGTGATTGCCTGACTATCACAGTTTCAGATGTGGGCCGCGGATTTGATAAAGCGTCAGGGCAGTCGCTACCGCGAGGTTCAGGCTATCGAGCTTGCCTGCCATCGGAATTTTCACGAGCTGGTCGCATGCGGCCGCGAGCGCATCTGATAATCCGGGGCCTTCGCTGCCCATCACCAGCAGAGTCGGGCAGCGATAAGGGACAGCGCGAAAATCCTCTGTTGCGGAAAGATGAGTGCCCACGACCTCACCGGGCCATGATTTCCGCCAGCTCATGAAGCCCTCGCGATCAATCCGCACCAGCGGCACGGCGAAAATAGAGCCCATGCTCGCCCGCACGGCTTCGCGCGCGTAGGGATCACAGCAGGTGCCGATCAGCATGACCCCGGCCGCACCGACCGCGTCGGCGGTCCGGATGATCGTGCCGAGGTTGCCCGGATCGCGGATTTCTTCGAGCCCGATCCACACTGCGTCCGCAGCCAGCTTGTCCGCATCCGGCGGAGGACGCCAGGTCTGCGGAAACACAGCGAGCATGCTCTGCGGATTGTCCTTCGAAGCCACCTTGCCGAGCACCGCGTCGCTGACCTCCAGGATCTCGGCGCCGGACTGGCTCGCCCAGTGCACGAGCTGGCGGTGGATGTCGCCTTCGGCGGCGCTCGGCTGGTAAAGCAGCGTCTTCGGCCGCCACCCGTGCTCGCGCGCCGTCATCAGCACCGACGCCCCTTCCGCAACGAACAGCCCGGTCTCGCGACGCACCTTGCGCATCTCGAGCGCACGCACGGCCTTGACGGTCGGGTTCTGTAAACTCGTGATGATGCGAGGGGAGAAAGTCCGGTCGCGCTCGTGCATCATGGCGAGGACCAGCGCGTGAACAGCGACGTGCCGACTGCACGTCCGCCTGACTGCTCGATAATGGCCAGCTCACCGCTTTCGATAGCTCCGCCGCGATCGGCAAGGACCTCGCGCACGAGCCCGTCGATTGCGAGCGCCGAGGCGCGGATCGCATAGGCGGTCAGACAAAGTCGCGCGCAGGTAGGATCGAGCAACCGCGCGCAGTTGTGCACGAGGTCCGGCAGGTGCTCGAAGATCTCCCAGACCTCGTTGCCGGGACCGCGCCCGAACTTCGGCGGATCGACCAGGATTACGTGATAGGTTCGGCCGCGGCGCACCTCACGTGCGACGAACTTGCGCGCATCGTCCAGCATCCAGCGGATCGGTGCGTCGGCAAGGCCTGAGGCGGCCTGATTTTCCTTTGCCCAGGCGATTGCCTTTCTCGAAGCATCGACGTGCACCACCTCTGCGCCCGCTTTGGCCGCGATCAGCGAGGCGGCGCCGGTATAGGCGAATAGGTTGAGCATGCGCGGGCGTGTGCCCGGCACGCGCTGCAGCCCGCCGACCATCCAGTCCCAATGCGGGAGCTGCTCGGGGAAGAGCCCCAGGTGCCGGAATGCGCTGAGCCGGCACAGCACGGTGACGCCGCCGAGCCTGACCGGCCACGAATCCGGCACGGGCTGGTCCACTCGCCAGCGGCCCTTCTCCTCATCTTCGCCACCGGAAAAGACCGCGTGCGCAGCAGACCACTTTTGAGCAGCCAATCTGGGCTGCCACATTGCCTGTGGCTCCGGCCGGTCCACGGTTACGGTGCCGAACCGCTCGAGCTTGCGTCCGCTCCCGGAGTCCAGCAGGGCGTAGTCATCGAAACCGGACGTGGTGACGAGCGACAGCGCCGCCGGACGCGCGAGGACCGGAGCGTCGCGCATCCCATGCCTGACTTCCCCTGACTTGCTCATCACCCGCGGTCGCCGCCGTCCAGTTCGCCCGAGCCCTCATCCCGGAAGCATCTCGCGATGTCAACGTTCCGCGTGTGAGGACGGTCGCCTCTTGGGGCTTGACCTCAGCCTCGGGACGCCCCAGAAGTCAAACCTCTTCTGCATGTCGGGGCGTAGCGCAGTCTGGTAGCGCACCTGCTTTGGGAGCAGGGGGTCGGGGGTTCAAATCCCTCCGCCCCGACCAATCCACCGAACAGACAGGCATTTGCGGCTGCACATCACGGCCGGACGGCAGTTGCTCGTCCAGGTCACGCGACTGCAACCACGTCACCATCGGATCGCGCCGTGTTCCAGTCAGCGAGCCATCGGTGGTAAGGACTCGCGGATTCGCTGCGAGAAATCGGGTGAGCCATCAGCGGCCTGGGCTGCATCGTTGATCAGAGATCGTCGCCGCAGCTCGGACAAGGGGAGCGATGTATCCAGACGGCCTGAATAATAGAGATAGCTATCAACCAGACCATTAAGCAGATGGCGTATATCAAATCGCCCCTTGCGCCCCGCGGCATTCGCGTACCTGATAATGTTGAGCGTGCAGTTATTGCTGAACAGATGATACCATTCAGGGTGATCGGCAAGCTCGTTGATCCGGTCGAGGTAGATGCGAAATAAACGTCGGGCATTTTCGGCAGATGTATTGAGCCGGTACAGATAGACGCTTTCTGCGCGGTGATTGGTGCGCACCCCAACTATATCCCGCTCATTACCCACGACATAAATCAACTCGAACTGCTTGAAGGCGGAGGCGAGAGGATTGAAATTTTCCCCGATCTCCGGCCGCGTTTCGATCGAGATGCTGAGTGGCTCGGCATCGGCGAACGTGAAACTCAGGAACGTGTGCCCTACCGGTCCCTCCTGCCAGAAAGACAGGAAAAAATCGATACCGGTCAGCTTCGAGATTTGGACTTCGCGCTCTTCGTAGCGCACCGTGAAATCATCGGCATTGCGGTACTCGAAATTGCGGACCCCCGTGAGAC
>JAEVZQ010000118.1 GCA_023392135.1 Pseudomonadota bacterium
TCTTTCTGCTGGCGGCCTCAACGGTGCTCGGATGGTTCGTCACACGCTCCGGCATCGCACGCGAAGCGGCGACCATGATCGCGACGGTCAGCAAGGACCCGATCATCCAGATCATGCTGGTGAACGCGCTGCTGATCGTGATCGGCATGGTCATCGACGTTCTGCCGGCGCTCGTGGTCGTCGCGCCGGTACTGGTGCCGGCCATGGTGCAGCTCGGGTTCGACCCGCTGCATTTTGCGATGGTGATGATCTTGACGCTCAACCTGGCCAACATCACACCGCCAGTCGGGATGACGCTGATGACGGCGACGCAGATCGCGGGGGTTCCCTACGAGCGCTCGATCAGGGCATCGGTGCCGTTCTACATCTGCCATCTGGTCGTGATCATCATCGTCTCGGTATGGCCGGCGTTTGTGCTCTGGCTGCCCAATATGCTGAAATAATGCCGGTGCGCGGCAGGAGGCACAGGTCCCGTGGAATTGCGTTGCGTGGAATGCGGCCACACTATGCCAGCCGAGATGCATTATGCCTGCAGCGAATGCGGCGGCATTCTCGAGGTCATCGCGCCGATTGGGACGAGCATTGGCAGCGACGCCTATTTGCAGAGCACGATGTGGCGCCAGGCTGACCGGCTATCGGTCGGCACGCCGGATGCCATCGTGTCTCTCGGCGAGGGCCGCACGCCACTGCACCGGGCGGAGCGGCTCGAGAAGTCCATATCCGGCTTCACCGGCGAGATTTGGCTGAAGGACGAAACTGTCAATCCGACCGGCTCCTTCAAGGATCGTCTGATCAGCGCCGCCGTGAGCCGCGCGCGTGAGCTTGGGTGTGCCGGCATCGTCTGCGCCTCGAGCGGCAATGCGGGGGCCTCGACATCCGCCTATGCGGCGCGCGCGGGTCTACAGGCGACCATCGTCGTGCCGACCCATACGCCGGAGGAGAAGCTGACGCAGATCGCCGCTTACGGCGCGCTCCTCGTGAAAGTCGACGGCCACTACAGCAGGTCCTATGACGTGGCGCTGCGATTGGCACGCGACCACGGCCTCATAAACGTCACGACGACGTTTCTCAACCCATATGGTGTGGACGCGCTGAAGCTCACCGGGGACGAGCTCGCCGACCAGCTCGGTGGCCGCGTTCCGGACTACGTTACCATTCCGACCGGTGCGGGACCGCTGGTGAAAGGCATCATCCAAAGTTTTGCTGAGCGCGCGGACGGGCACGTTCCGAAGGTCGTCGCCGTTCAGGCGGCGGGCTGCGCGCCGATCGTGCGCGCCTTCGAGGCCGGTGCGGAAACCGTCGTCGCCTGGGACACGCCGGATACCATCGCTTCGGGCATCTCCGATCCGCTCATCGGCTACGAGCGCGATGGTACCTACACGCTGCGCCTCGTGCGCCGGTCGGGCGGTCTGGCCGTTGCCGTAACCGATGATCAGATCCGCGGCGCGATGGCGGAGCTGGCCCATCGGCAGGGCCTGTTGGCGGAGCCGACCGGCGCAAGCTCATTCGCCGGGGCACAGGCTCTGCTCGCCTCGGGCCGCATTCCGATGGATGCCGTTATCGTCTGCATGGTGACGGGGCACGGCTACAAGGACATGAAGATCTACCGTGGAATGCCGACCCGCGTTCGCCAGCTCCCGAGCGAGCCCGACGATGCTCAGCTTTCGGACCTGCTGCGGGCGTGAGTAGCCCGTGCCGAGCGGACGATCACTGCGTCCGCTCCACGAATGCCCGGCTGGAGGCATTCAGATCGGCTTGCTCAAGGTGCACGGCGGGATTGTTCCGGGCCGTCGAAGCGGCGGTGCCCACTCGGACATCGCGGTAGATGGCCGATATGACGAGGGCAAGCACGACGGCAACCACGGCGCCTGTTGCCAAGCCTGCCGCAGGGCCCAGTCGTGAGCGAGGCGCAGCGCGGGCCGCTTCTCTATCCGCGCCCGACTCGATGCGTTCGTACCAGAGCTGATGATGCTCCTTGGCCCAGTTGCGGTCGACGCGCCCTCTCCACATCGCCGCGAAGGCCCCTTGCATGCCGATCGTGCCGATATAGATGTGCCCGATGATGATACCGACCATCAGCAGCCCCACGACTGCGTGGATCACTTGGGCGACCTGCATCCCGGTGTAGCCGGCCCAGTCGAAGGGGAACATCAGGAAAAGACCGGTCACCAGAAGCGCTATCCCGCTCAGAACGACGCTCCAGAACACAAACTTCTGGCCGGCATTAAATCTGCGCGCAGGAGGATGCTCGCCGTTCTGGCGCAGGAAACCTCCGAACTGCTTGATCCAGTTCCAGTCCAGCCGCTCGAGCAGGTTTTCCCTCGTCCAGAGGGCGATCATCACGAGCACGCCCAGTACGAACGGAACCGCCAGCGCCATGTGCGACCAGGTGCTGAACCCGGCAACCCCCTCGTAGGGCTCGGCCCCGAGCCAGGGCCGGATCACGCTCAGGCCGTAGAGAACGATGAGACCTGTGATCGCCATCAGCAGGAAGCTGGTGGCCGTAAGCCAGTGGTTGGCGCGCTCGACGACGCTGAACCGGCGAACCGTCTCGCCGCTCTCGCCTTCTGCGATGCGAATGCGACCGCGCCAGGCGAGAAAAGCCGCAATCAGGAGCGATAGGCCGAAGATATAGATCGCGCCGCCGTAGAACACGGCACTGTTGCGGAACCCGCGCCACGCGCGCCCCTGCGGCTGCTCGAGGACCTGGGTCACATTGCCAGGAATGGTCGCGAGCCCACTGTGGAAGCGCGGCTCCTGGAGAATATCGGCATTGGCGCCCTTGTTTTCCTGCCAGCTTTCCATCAGCCCCCGTCCAGGCGGCGGAATCGTGCGTGTTGCGGGGGCCGGGGCCTGCGACTCGCGCACGGCGCTGCCGGGCCAAGCCTGGATCCTGGTGCGTGTGTCCAGCTCTCCGAGCGCGGCGACGCCGCCCGGATTGTCGACCGGGCCGCCCGCCGTTACGCCGTTTGTCGGAACCACTACGCCGCCGTCGCGCGCAGTCGCATAGATGACTGCGATGAGGAGCGCCGCGAGCACGAGCGCGGAAATCAATCCGGCAATCCGGGCTGATGTCATGGCCGGTCTCCTTTAGCCCGAAGTCTCGGAGTAATAAGCCGTGGTCCAGCCCCAGGCGCCCGTGCCGTAGCGGCGCCGCAGCGTGCGATCACGGTAGATTTCGGAGATCACGTCGCCATCACCGGCCAGCAGCGCGCGGGTGGAGCACATTTCCGCGCAGAGCGGCAACTTGCCCTCGGCAATCCGATTGCGGCCGTACTTCTGATATTCGACCGGCGAATTGTTGGGCTCCGGACCGCCGGCGCAGAAGGTGCACTTATCCATCTTCCCGCGACTGCCGAAGTTCGTCGCCTGTGGATACTGGGGAGCGCCGAACGGGCAGGCGTAGAAGCAATAGCCGCAACCGATGCAGATATCCTTGTCGTGAAGGACGATGCCGATCTCGGTCTGGTAGATGCACCGGACCGGACAGACGGCGATGCACGGCGCATCCGTACAGTGCATGCAGGCCACCGAGATCGACTTCTCGCCCGGCTCGCCATCATTGAGTGTGATGAGGCGCCGGCGATTGATGCCCCAGGGCACATTGTGCTCGTTCTTGCAGGCGGTCGTGCAGGCGTTGCATTCGATGCAGCGCTCCGCGTCACATAAGAATTTCATGCGTGCCATGCCGCCGTCCTCCTCAAGCAGCCTCGATGCGGCAGAGCGTGGTCTTGGTCTCCTGCATCGCAGTGACCGCGTCGTAGCCGTAGGTCGTCGTCGTGTTGGCCGACTCGCCGGTGACGTAGGGAACGGTGCCCTCCGGATAGCGGCCCGAGATGTCCTGGCCCATCCACCAGCCGGCGAAGTGGAACGGCATGAACACCGTCCCCGGGCCGACCCGCCTCGTGACCAGCGCCATGACGCGGACGCGGGCTCCCTCCGGCGTGGCGACCCAGACCCAGTCACCGAAGTTCACGCCGGCACGGCCGGCGTCCTCCGGGTTGATCTCGGCGAACATGCGCTGCTGTAATTCGGCAAGCCACCTGTTCGCGCGAGTCTCGTCGCCGCCGCCCTCGAACTCGACGAGGCGCCCCGATGTGAGCACCAGCGGGTATTCGCTGGAGACGTCCCGGTTCTGGATGGAGGCGTAGAGCTGCGGCAGCCGCCAGAGCTTCCGATCCGCATAGGTCGCGTATTCGGGCAGCAGGTCGCGGCGCGCGGTGTAAAGCGGCTCGCGGTGCTGCGGCACCGGGTCGGGATAATTCCAGACGAAGCAGCGCGCCTTGCCGTTGCCGTAAGGGGCCATCCCGTGGGTGATGGCCACACGGATGATGCCGCCCGAGAGATCGGTCTTCCAGTTCACCTGAGATATCAGCGCATCGAGGTCGGGTGGCGGCTGGATTGCAGGGGCCGCCTGCTGTGCCTGCTCGGTCGTCATTTGCTGCTGGGGCTGGCCAGGGCCCTGAACCTGCCCGCCGCCCGTTTCGGCCGGGCCGGTGAGCGGCTGCGGCGGCGCCAGGGTTCCGGCCTCGCCGGGCTGCTTGGCCCCGCCGGCACCCTGCCCGGGAGCCTGGGATTGCGTGCCCGACAGGCTGCGGTCCGA
>JAEVZQ010000121.1 GCA_023392135.1 Pseudomonadota bacterium
CCGCGCGACTCCGCCGCGCTCGATCGCATCGTCGCGAAAGTTGCCGAGATCACCGGTCTGCCAGCGGACAAAGCGCGACGCTTCGGCGGCCGGATCAGCGGGCGCATCTACACCGAGAACGTCAACCAGCCCGCCGGCAAGGTCGCCAGCCTGTACGACGCGAGCATCACCGGGTTCGATCCGGACCCGATGTCGGGCCGATCGCATTACAGCGATCCGTTCCTGACGGCGCTGAAGCCGCCGATGACAGGCGCGATGCTCGAGCTGTACCAGTCGAAGCTCGACTACCGCACCGACCGCCAATACGTGAAGCTCAGCGGCAAGGTGAACAATAGCTGGATCTGGGGCAATTCACTCACGCCACCGGAGTCCATGAGCGATCTGCGCGAGGCTCTGGCGTTCGACAAGCGCTTCCGGGTGATCGTGGCGCACGGCTTCACGGATCTCGTCACGCCCTATTTCGCAAGTGAGCTGGTGCTCGATCAGTTGCCGGCGTTCGGCGACAGGCAGCGTGTCTCGACCGTCGTCTATCCCGGCGGTCACATGTTCTACAGCCGGAACGGTTCCCGCAAAGCCTTCCGCGAGGATGCACTCAACCTTGTCGAGCGCATTATCGTCGAGGCGAACGAGGCTGCCCTGATTTCGGAACCGCCCAAGACTGGCGGGCGGACCGGGCCGGAGGAATCCGCCGTTCCGGCTAATCCGGCCGAGCCGGCACTGCCTGAGGCGGCGGATGAGCCCCCAACTCCGCCGGATGCCAGCCAGTCGCCGCCTGACCGATCGAGCAGTCTTAGTTCCTCAGGCAGCCGCAATCCAGACGTGATTGTCGTGAAACGCGGCTCCGCCGAACGGCGCGGGCTGGATGGCGCTCGTTAGCGTGTTTATCCCTTCCTCGCCCTCGAACTGGGAGTTCGGCGGAATGCATTCGACAATGACGACGCCGCGCTGAACGCCCGCAAAAGCTTCGGCATGGATCAGGATTTCTCCGCGCTCGTTGCCCATGCGAATCCGGGCTCCGTCGCTGATGCCGAGTGCGGCCAAGTCGTCCGGATGAATTTTCGCCCGTGGCCGGCCTTCGCGCGCACGGCTCGATGGCATCTCGTTGAATGACGAGTTGAGATAGCTGCGGGCCGGTGAGGTCGCGAGCTTGAAGGGATGCCTCTCGTCGATTTTCTCATTGACGTCCCAGTAGTCGGGCAGCTCCGGCGGCAGATGGGAAATTCCCCACTCGTGCTTACGGCCGGCCGGAACCTCGGGCCATATCGGGCGGAAGCGGAACTTGCCATCCGGATAGCCGAACCCATTGAGGTAGTGTGATGTCTCGAAGTCGGGCTGGCAGTCGATCCACTTCTTCTCTTCCAGCTCCTCGAGCGTGCCCCAGCCCGATTTTCTCAGCGTCCAATCGATAATCTCGCGCGGAGTCATTTCAAAGCCTGGATGCTTTGCACCGACCCGCTTCGCCAGCTCGATGATCACGTCGTGGTTCGACCGGCACTCGCCGGGCGGCTCGATCAGCTTCGGCCCGAGCACGATGCTCTGCTGCCCGCCCGCCTGATAGATATCGTCGTGCTCGAGGAACTGGGTCGCCGGCAGGACGATGTCGGCCATCTCGGCCGTGGCTGTCATGAAGTGCTCGTGAACGCACACGAACAGGTCCTCGCGCGCAAAACCCTGCTTCACCAGCCGCTGCTCGGGCGCGACCTGGACCGGGTTCATGTTCTGGATGAAGAGCGCCGTCACAGGCGGGCCGTTGCCAAGGTCGTACGGATCACCCGTCAGCACCGGGCCGATACGGGACATGTCGAGCACGCGCACGCTGCGGTCTGCGACGTCGAGCCCTTCGATCAACGTCTTGTCCCAGCGAAAGATGGCGCCGCTGTTGTGAAACGCGCCACCGCCCTCGTGCAGCCAGGCGCCTGTCACGGACGCGATGCAGGAGGCGGCGTGCATGTTCACCGAGCCATTGCGCTGGCGCGAGAAGCCGTAGCCGAGGCGCAGGTAGGTGCGCGGCGTCGTGCCGATCATATGCGCGAACGTCTCGATTTCCGCGACGGTCAGCCCGGTGATGGCACTCGCCCACTCGGGCGTGCGCGTCTTCAGATGCGCCTCGAACTCGCGCGGGCAGTCGGTGTAGCGCTCCAGATAAGGCCAGTTCGCATACCCATCGCGGAACAGCACGTGCATCTCGGCGCAGGCGAGCGCGCCATCTGTGCCGGGCCTGAGGCACAGCGCGAGATCCGCCTGCTCCATCGTGCCGTTCTGGTAGATGTCGATAGCGACGATCCTGGCACCCCGGTTCTTGCGCGCCCGGATGGCGTGGGTCATCACGTTGACCTGGGTATTGACCGGGTTGGTGCCCCAGATCACGACCAGATCAGACTTCGCCATCTCGCGCGGGTCCGGGCCGGCGAGCTTGCCGGTGCCGGCAATGAACCCCGTCCAGGCGAGCGTCGTGCAGATCGAGGCGTACATCTCGGAGTAGCGCTTGGCATGCCGCAGCCGGTTGATGCCATCGCGCATCACAAGGCCCATGGTGCCGGCGTAGTAGTACGGCCAGACGGCCTCGGGTCCGTATTTCCGCTCCGCCGCGAGCATCGCCTCGGCTGTGATGTCGAGGGCATCGCCCCAGGAGATGCGCTCGAAGCTGCGCGAGCCCTTGGGTCCTTTCCGGCGCAAGGGATAGAGCAGCCTCTCCGGATGGTGGACGCGCTCGGCGTAGCGGGCGACCTTCGAGCAGATCACGCCGGCCGTATAGTCATTCGCCTTCGATCCGCGCACGCGACCGATCCGGCCGTTGCCGAGCAGCTCGACCTCGAGCGCGCAGGTGGACGGGCAGTCGTGCGGGCACGCGGAAAAGCCGATCGGAACCTTGGCGTCCATGTTTCGTTCCAGTGGAAACACCGAGAACAGACCCAACGCTAACTGCTTTCTCAACCGGATGAAAGCGCATCGCGGCCCGGAGCGCGCGAGAGAGCGTGGAACCACCTGGAGTGCGATGCCAGCCGGCATCACTGGTCATCGCGTACGGAGATCGAAATGCGCCTGTTCCTTGCGGCTCTGATTGCCTTCGGCGGATTTGCGGCGTTGCCCGACCATGCCGACGCGCGCAAAAAGCCCCGAGTGCCTTACGCCTACAGAGACTATGGCCCGCCGCCAGGGTATCGGGCCTATAGACCGGCACCCCAGCCCTATGGCTATCGCTATCGGGGAGGCGAGGACCCGAATTCTTCGGTGTGCATCGAAGCGGAGACCCTCGACCCCGGCGGCAACTACGCGGGTTACCCCTGCTGGGCGCGGCGGGCATTTGCTCCGAAGAAGAACTTCTGACGGCCGCGACCTAATCCGGCATGAACGCCAGGTCGGTCGCCTGCGGCTTCGCACCGATCTGGGTCAGCAGGCAATGGACCTGCC
>JAEVZQ010000123.1 GCA_023392135.1 Pseudomonadota bacterium
CGGGAAGGCCGGTCCGCTACCGGGTGGCGTCCCGAAGGATGGAGGCGGCCCGAACGACGGAGGCGCGCCAAACCCGCTCGGGCCGCCAGAGCCAAAGTCCGGAAGCTGGATCTCGATCTTGCTCGGATCGGTCGTGGGCACCACGCCCCGGTAATGCGTGACCATGCCTGGGAAGACCATCACCAGCGCGACCATGATCAGCTGGATGAAGACGAACGGTACCGCGCCCCAATAGATCTGTCCGGTCGTAACGGGATCGGTGAGCTTGCCGGTGATCCGGTCGATGAAGGCTTCGCGCGGCGCGACCGAGCGCAGAAAGAACAGCGCAAACCCGAAGGGCGGATGCATGAAGCTCGTCTGCATGTTCACGCTCAGTATGACGCCCAGCCAGATGAGATCGATGCCAAGCGTCTCCGCCGCAGGCACGAGCAGAGGGATGATGATGAATGCGAGCTCGAAGAAATCGAGGAAGAAGGCCAGCACGAACACGAGCACGTTGACGAAGATGAGGAAGCCGATTTCCCCACCCGGCAGCGAGGTGAGCAGGTGCTCGACCCAGACGTGCCCGTTCACGCCATAGAACGTCAGCGAGAAAACACGTGCACCGATCAGAATGAACAGCACAAAGGCTGATAGTTTGGCGGTCGCTTCAGTCGCAGACTTCACAATTTCGAAATTGAATCGTTTCGGGTTGCGATCGGTCAGGCGCTTGCCCATCGCGAGCAACATCGCGCCCAATGCGCCCATCGCACCACCCTCGGTCGGTGTCGCGAGGCCGATGAAGATGGTTCCGAGCACGAGAAACACAAGAAACAGCGGCGGCACCATCACGAAGGTGACCTGCTGCGCCATGAGCGACAAAAATCGAAATCCGGTCGCCTTGTGGAGAACCCAGTTCACGACGGCCACAGCAAACGCGAACAGGATCGCCACAGCCATCGTCAGGATAACGAAGTCTGCGTTGCGGTATTCCGTCTCGCTCATAACGTACCAGCCGAACGTGGACGATACGGCGGTGAGGATCGCCAGAGACGTCAATCCGCGCGATCCGCTTTTTTCCTTGAAGCCGATGGCCTCCGGCGGCAGTCCTGGCGTCGCTTTGGGCGAGATCAGGCTCACCAGCGCCACGTATCCGGCATAAAGACCCGCGAGCACGAGGCCAGGAAGAAACGCCCCCTGGTACATGTCGCCCACCGAGCGGCCGAGCTGATCCGCCATCACGATGAGCACGAGCGATGGCGGAATGATCTGGGCGAGCGTTCCAGATGCCGCGATCACACCCGTTGCGACGCGCCGGTCGTAACCGTAGCGCAGCATGATCGGTAGGGAGATCAGCCCCATCGAGATCACGGATGCTGCCACCACGCCCGTCGTCGCCGCGAGCAGTGCACCGACAAAAATAACCGCGAAGGCAAGGCCGCCCCGCACCGTGCCGAAGAGCTGTCCGATGGTGTCGAGCAGGTCCTCGGCCATTCCTGAGCGTTCGAGGATGAGGCCCATGAAAGTAAAGAACGGCACCGCCAGAAGCGTGTCGTTATTCACGATGCCGAAGATGCGTTCCGGAAGCGACTGCAGCAGGGGCCAGGACAGGTTGATGGCGCCACCGGATAATGGGGCGAGCTCGACGCCGATGACGAAAAAGAAGAGCCCGACTGCCGCCAGAGAGAACGCAACCGGATAGCCGAGCAGAAGAACAACGACGAGCGCCACGAACATGATTGGCGCCATGTTCTCTGCTATGAACGCGGCCATTTACGAAATCTCCCTCGAGGCCCCTGAAATTCTTCTGATCCGGCCGACCTTCGACGCCCGGAGCTTTCACGCCCTGTCCGGGGCGGTGGAGGCATATCCTGTCGACGGTCCCGGCTATGCACCATCCTCGAGAAGCCGCCTGGCCTCGGCTTCCGCGGCCGCCTGATGACCACCACCTGGAGAGACCTCTTCCAGATCACCGCGCATGATCGCGATTCGCTTTATCAGCTCGGAAATGGCTTGCAGCAACAGAAGAGCGAAACCGAGCGCGATGAGCAGCTTCGGCGGGTAGAGCGGGAGGCCGCCCGCGTTCGAGGATTGTTCATTCTGCTCCCAGGAGCGCAGGAAGAAGGGGACCGCAGTGTAGAGAATCACGAGGCACATAGGCATCAGGAACAGCAGATGCCCGATAAGCTCGATGGTGTTCCGGGTCGACCGGGAGAGGTGACTGTTGATGATATCGATGCGGATATGCTCGTTCGACGACAGCGTCCAGGCGGCACAGAGCAGAAACACCGCCCCGAACAGCCACCATTGCAGTTCGAGCCAGGCATTCGAGCTCATGTCGAAAAGCTTGCGTACGATAGCATTTCCGGCGCTGATGAGAATGGCAGCGACGACGAGCCATGCCACCCATCTGCCGACCCAGCCTGTCACGCAATCGACGGTGCGACTGAAAGCCAGGAGTCCCTTCATCACTCGCACCTCCGAGCGATATAGTTCACCATTGATATTGCGCCCTCCCTGACGTGCTGCGTGTATAGCGGGGGCGACGAGCGACTTCCAGCGACTCGACTGCCGCGTGGACGATTGATTACTGATTTGGCCTCGGGGATAAAATCGGCGCCCTGCGACCAGCCTCGAAGGAGAAAAGCATGTCCGTGACGAAGGATCAGGTGCTGGAGCAGCTCCGGCGCGTGAAGGGGCCGGATCTCGAGAGCAATATCGTGGATCTGGGTCTCGTCTCGGAGATCCTGGTCAAGGATGAGCGCGTCTATTTCTCGATCACCGTGCCGGCCGAGAGAGCCCAGGAGCTCGAGCCGTTGCGCCAGGCAGCCGAAACGGTGGTGAAGGACATCTCCGGCGTGTCCGGCGTAACAGCGGTGCTGACGGCCGAAGCCAAGGGAGGTCGCAGCGCAGCGCCTCCTGCCGGGGCGAACGGGAGCCGCAATGTTGCGGAGCATCCCCGCGTGCAGCAGGCCCGGGCAGCCCAGGCCGGGTCCGGGGCGGCGCGACCGAAGGCGGCCGGAGGCCGGCAGGTGGCGGGTGTGCCCGGGGTCAAGCATCTGATCGCCGTGGCCTCGGGAAAAGGCGGCGTCGGCAAGTCGACCACGGCTGTCAACCTCGCGCTCGGGTTCCGCGCCATCGGCCTCAAGGCCGGGATTTTGGACGCCGACATCTATGGCCCGTCCCAGCCGCGCCTGCTGGGCCTGACCGGGCGCCCGCAGGTCGTGTCCGGAACGACCCTGAGGCCGATGCAGGGCTATGGCCTGCAGGTGATGTCGATGGGCTTCCTCGTCGATGAAGGAACGCCGATCATCTGGCGCGGGCCGATGGTCGTCTCGGCCCTCAATCAGATGTTGCGCGAGGTCGCCTGGGACGATCTCGACGTCATGGTCATCGATATGCCGCCCGGGACGGGCGACGTGCAGCTCACAATGGCTCAGCAGGTGCCGTTGTCGGGTGCCGTGATCATCTCCACCCCGCAGGATCTTGCCCTGATCGACGCCCGCAAGGGCCTCAACATGTTCCGCAAGGTGGACGTGCCGGTCCTCGGCATCATCGAGAACATGAGCTACTTCGTCTGCCCGAAATGCGGGGAGCGCTCAGACATCTTCGGCCACGGCGGGGCCGAGCACGAGGCGGACAGGCTCGGCATTCCGTTCCTCGGCGCCGTGCCGCTGCATATCGAGATCAGGTCACGGTCCGATGCCGGCCAGCCGATCGTCGCCACCAATCCGGACAGCCCTCACGCGCAGGTCTATCGCGAGATTGCCGCCAAGGCCTGGGCGGAGGTGCAGGCAGCACAAGGCGCGCGCGTGAAGCCGCCGAAGCTGGAGATCAGCCCCAATCGGGATACGCTGGCGGTGGCCTTCGAGGATGGCGAGAGCTATGAGCTTTCCGCCGAGATGCTGCGCGTGATGAGCCCGTCTGCCGAGGTGCAGGGCCACAGCCCGGATCAGCGGGTGACGGTCGCTCGCAAGCGGAACGTCAAGATCAACGAGCTGCGGCCGGTCGGCAATTATGCCGTCCGCATCGTGTTCGACGATGGTCATAACACCGGCCTCTATGCCTGGTCCTACCTGCAGATCCTCGGGCAGGAGAAGGA
>JAEVZQ010000135.1 GCA_023392135.1 Pseudomonadota bacterium
CATCGGTACGGTGATCGTGGCGAGGCCGGGGTCGGGGCTGTTGTCCCTGGGTGCTGTGGCGGCGCTGGGTTCGAGCATCCTGTGGGCGGTCTCGCTTCTCATGGCCAAGAACCTGGCCAAGCACGACAGCAGCCTCACGATCACGTTCTATCAGCCCCTGATGATCGCGCCCTTCGCCCTGCTGGCGAGCTTGCCGGTCTGGGTCTGGCCGAGCGCGCAAGCCTGGCTCATCCTGTTCGGCATGGGACTGGTCGCCGGGATCGGCAACTACGCCTACGTGCATGCATTGAGGATCGCCGACGCCAGCCTCGCGATGTCTGCCGACTACGTCCGCCTGCTGTGGATGGTCGGTTGGGGCTACTTGCTGTTTGCCGAGATTCCAGCCATCTCGACCTGGGTCGGAGCAGCGCTGATCATTTCTTCGACAGCGTTCATCACGTGGCGGGAGTCCCGCTTTGCGGCGAGAGCCTAGAAGCGTAACGCGCCCGTCATTATCGCTGATTGCTCAATAACAGTTTCCACGCGTCCGGGCCTCGTGCATCATTGAAGGAGTTCCGCCTGGCCCCTTTACCTGGCGTCGCTTGCATCGCCAACAGACTTGGAGCTTCACCGGCATGGTCGAGTCTCGGCGCACTGCACCACTCGAGACGATACTCGAGCATCTGACGCTGCGGCCCGTTGCCGGCTGTGAGGATCTCATCAGCTTCAAGTCGAGCGGGCAACTGACGCTGGGTGTCGAAATCGAGCTGCAACTCGTCGATCGGACGACCCTGAACCTGGCTCCGCGGGCCGAGGAGGTGCTGGCTTGCGCCGGCGATCTGCCCAACCTCACCAAGGAGTTCTACCTCAGCACCGTCGAGATCAATTCGCGCAAGTGCGCCGACGTGCATGAAGTCAGTAGCGATCTTCACGCCGCGTTGGAGCAGGTGGACGAACTCGGCGACGGGCTCGGCATTTCGTTCTCGACCACCGGGTGTCATCCCTTTGCACGCTACGCCGACTGCATCATCACGCCGACCCCACGCTATAACGAGCTCATCGACCGCAATCAGTGGTTGACGCGGCGCATGACCGTTTATGGCATGCGCGTGCATCTCGGCATGAGCAGCGGTGACGAGTGTATCCGCTTCAACAACTTCTTCTTGCACTTCCTCCCGCACTTACTTGCTCTGTCCGCCAGCTCACCGTTCTGGCAGGGCGAGGATACGGGGCTCGCCTCGTGCCGGCCAACCACTTATGAAGCGCTGCCGACTGCCGGTCAGCCCTATGTGGTGCACTCCTGGCGGGAGTTCGGGCAGCTCTGCAGCACGCTGAGGGCGTGCGATGCGATCCAGTCGCTGAAAGACCTGTGGTGGGACCTGCGCCCCAGCCCGGCGCACGGGACGCTGGAAATCCGCATCTGCGATGGTCTGGCGAGCTTATCGGAAACACTCGCCGTCGTTGCGTTCGTTCACGCGCTGGCACACTGGTTCCGCGATCACGCAAGCTGGCTGGAGAAGGTGCCGCCCCCGCCCCGCTGGCTGGCGCGCGAGAACAAGTGGCGGGCCGTGCGCTTCGGCCTCGACGCCAAGCTGGTCACCAGCCTCGACGGCACCGTCAAGCCGCTTCGCGACGATGTGCTCGACTGGTGCGAGCGGATAGCCGGCAGCATGACAGTACTCGCCTACGAGCCCTACTTCGCAACGCTTCGGCAGATTCTGGCTAACGGCAACAGCTCGATGCGTCAGCGGGCGGTCTACGCCCGCATCGGCTCGCTGGAGGAGGTCGTGAAGCAGAATGTCGCCGAGTTTCGTGCCCGTGCGCCTTTGTGGGACAAATTGGATCCGCTTGAAGGCCCATCATCGCCGCAGCTCGAGTTCTCTTTGGATCAGATGCACGACGGCCCCTGATCCGGGGCGTGTTGTGGCCTTTTTGAGCAAATTCAGCTGCGCAATCTTGGAACTGTCCGTCGTCTGCGTCATTGTATCCGCCAGAACAAGTCGAGAGCGATTGCCCCAAGCGTCAGTCATCCCACAGCTGCCCAATTCCGGCCGCGAAAGCGCCAGTAGTCGCATGCATACGGAAGAATGGTGTGTGAGGGAGTCGGATGTGCGCTGCAGCCGCGTCTCCGGCGTTTCGATGCTCCCGGCTTTTCGCGGTGGTGCGGGGTAATCGGTCATGGATCTCGAGGCGGGTGCGGATCGCGTGCTTGCGGCGGTGGCGGCGCTGGGAGCCGACTACTGGCAGAACGCAGCCATCTTCGTCGCGGTGCTTGGGCTCGTTCTCTATTCCCTGCGCGCAAACGGCTTTCTTGCCCGGCTCTGGCGTGCGACCCAGGACACGATCCTCACGAACTGGCAGCTCGCACTGCTCGGAGCCGCGGCCATCGTGCTGTCACTCGCCTCCGGCTGGCGCACCTGGGACGGGATGCGCAACTTCACCGGTGAGCCGGCGCTGTCCCTGATGATCACGTTCGGCATTCAGGCGGTCATGCTGATCGTCGCGTGGCTCATCGGCGAAAGCTTTGCGACCGGCATGAGCCAGCAGGTGGACGGCGGCCGGCGCGTTCGGAAGCCTGTCGATGGCGCGATCGGAATGGTGTTGGGGCTCGCGATCTCCGGGGCCGCTTTCTACTGGCTCTTGCATGTTTTCGGCGCGGTGAGCTGGACCAGAACCGCCGATTTTGCCTTTGACTGGAACAGGTTTGCGACCATCGCGATGTATTTTGTCATCGCGTTACTGGTCGTGGGGGCGCTGGCCTTCAGCTTCAGCCGCGGCGGCGAGCTTGCGGTGCCATACGTGCGAGGGACGCGCGTCATCGCACGCAACGTGGTGCTCTGGGTGATGTTCCTGGCCTGCATGGGCACCTCGGTCTTCTTCTCGTTCGACTCGTTTTTCAGCGCCATCTTTCCCGAGGATCAGCGCAGGCGCTCGGCGGAGCTGCGGGCTCAGAACCAGGTTTCCGGCATCCTGGCCGATACTGGCGCGACCATCTCATACCGCCGGATCACCGAGGCCGCTCGCCTGTTCGAAACCGCGGAATGGAAGGCCTACGCCGCCGGGCTCACGGAGCTCACCGGTCTGGCTCAATCATCTTCCGGTTCGCTCAAGGCCTACTTCATTCAGGAGCTGGAGCAGCGCCGCCGCCTCGTCGCGGAGCAGCAGGAGCGAAGGGCCACGGCGCAGAGCGGACAGGCTGGCCTGCTGACCCGAAAAACCGCGCTCACCGAGCAGCTGGCGCGTGCCCGGAGTGAGCGGCCCGGGCTCGCGGCGGAATACGCTCAGCACAAGCGCGAGCTCGATGCCAAGGCGCGCGAGGTCGATGCCAAGCGGGTCGAGGCGATGGCCGAGGCGCGCGGCGTCGAGGGCACGGGCAAGGAGGGCCGCGGGCCGGCCTATCGCCAGCGCATGAGCGAGCTCGATCGGCTTCAGGGCGAATACGACATAAAGGAAG
>JAEVZQ010000161.1 GCA_023392135.1 Pseudomonadota bacterium
GGATTGCGCTGGGGTATGTCGTTCAAGCTCATCCCAGAGCGACCGGAGTTCGCCGCCTACGTGGATCGGCTCAACGCCCGCCCGGCGGCGCAGCGGGCGCAAGCTCGGGACGTGGAATTCCAGAAGCAGCAGGAAGGGGCCTGACGGAGGCTCGGCTCTGCGGGGGAAAGGCAGCACGCGCCGCCCTCAGACCTTGGTCTTGCGCTGCACGCGCTCATCGAACCGCGCGACGTTGACGACGACCCGCTGATGCGTGCCGTCGCCGATCGCTTCGCGCTCGTCGCGCGCTTCGACCCGGAAGGTGATCGTGCGCCCCTCGACCGCGATCACCTCGGCCGTCGCGGTCACGGTCAGGCCTACCGGCGTCGCCGCGAAATGGCGGACATCGAGATGGATGCCGAGGCTCTGATGCCCCTGCGGCAGCAGATGCTCGATCGCGCTCAACGCCGCGGCCTCGATGACGTTGATCATCACCGGCGTCGCCAGCACGGCCACCCGCCCCGAGCCGACGTGCGGGGCGGTGTGCTCCGGTGCCACGCGCAGGATCGAGGTGCCGGTGAGGCCGGGATGTAGGGCGGTGAGATCGGGCATTCAGGATTTGAACTCATAGATGCCGAAATGATCATTCGAGAATACCCGAACGGCTCCCAGTCGTCCCCGAATGCAGCGCGGACTGCCTCCCGTTCCGACTCTGATTGAGCGACGCTGCCGGCGAGCAGCAATGTCAGTGCGATGGCGATTCCGGTAAGCTGGTATCCAGCAACTCCAGCAGCCGCGCAAATCAAAAACGAGGCATCATTGCACGTCGTGCCTCCCGCGCTTGCCGCTTGCGGGCATCACGCCACCATTTTCCACAGCGCGTCCAGGATCGCCCTTTGCCCCTTCAGGATCTTCCGCGTCGCTTCCTCCTTTCCGAACCAACCGGCGCGATCCACCTCGGGAAACGCCTGCATGCGCCCGGATCGCGGCGGCCATTGCATGGTGAAGGTATTGCTGCGGAGCGTGGCCGGGTCGAGATCGCCTTCGACGGCGAAGGCCGTGACCTGCTTGCCGCTCGGCTGGCGGAAGGTGCCGAGCGGGATTGCCTCGCCCTCGGGGCAAAACCCCGTCTCCTCCGCGAACTCGCGCCGGGCTGCGGCCAGCGGCTCCTCGCCTTCCTCGTATTCGCCTTTCGGAATCGACCAGGCACCCTCGTCCGCCTTCGCCCAGTAGGGGCCGCCCGGGTGAACGAGAAAAACCTGCGGCGCGCCGCCGGTCAGTCGGTAGAGGAGGAGGCCTGCGCTGCGTTTGGGCATGGAACGGATCGTCCTTATGCGACGCGACGATCGGCAACATGGGTTCCCAAGGTTCTTGATTCAAGCGTCGGGCATGCGGGAGCGGCAGGCCGGCAGCAATCTTATGTTCATACAACCGCATAGTTTGAGAGTGGCGGCTCGATAACCCGGGGAGCGGGGCGGCGAGACCGTCTGTAGGAATCGGATGCGGCCTCGGCCGCCCCACCGCTGCGCGCGTCCCGGATGTCCGGTCACCTGGACACTATTTTCGGAACGCTTGCCTCCACCGGTGCGAAGCCCCGCGGCTGCCATCCAACAGCGCACGAGTTGGCCTCCAGGTCCATCAATCAGGAGACCGCTTCGAACCTTTCCAGTCCAGCTGATGGGTACTGGTCTTGAGAGAAGGCGCAGCCCCCGCCCGCGGACGCCCAGTTCGCGCCGGCCCTCGGATGAGCGGGATACGGGAGAGTATAAGGGAGGTTGGAGCGGCGGGGATAAGTTTTCAGGTCACCGAACGATATTCAAAGGACGAGCGGCGTCAGATGCCTACGAATTTTCTTCTTCCTCCCTATTGCACCGCTCGAGGTCAAGTCCCACCTAGACTTCCGGCGCTGCTTTTCCCGTTTCTCGTTGGCCGATGTCATATTCGCGGACGCTCTGGGCGTCCGCCCAGTTCCTATTTGCAGGAGCAGTTCTCGGATGCTCGGTTTTCCAGACTCCTATACCGTACGCGCTCGCGTCTTTCCTGCTGTGATCGCAGCTGTACCGGCGCTATCATTAAAGAGCTAAGAGCAATGTCTGCAGATAAGGGCATAAAAAGATTCATAAGCACCCATCCTGATGATGACCATTTCGGTGGCATCCACCTTCTCGATGCAGCTATGCCGATTTGTAATTTCTACGTTGTCAACAATAGTGCCATTAAGGATGAGGCAACTGAGTCATTTGAGCGCTATTGTCAACTTCGCGACGGAGATAATGCGTTCCATATCCGTAAGGACTGCAAGCGAAAATGGTTGAATCAGGGTGATGATGAGCGTGGAGGAGCGGGTATCAGTATCCTTTGGCCAGATAGGTCAAATGAGTCCTTTCAGGCGGCCTTGGATGAAGCCGAGCATGGGCTAAGTCCCAATAATATATCGACAGTAATCCGTTACGTCACGAATGGGGTCAGCTTTCTATGACTCGGGGATCTCGAGACGGAATTTATGGAGAGCATTACTGATTTCATTAGGCTGGAGAAAACAACAATCGTCTTCGCTGCCCACCACGGTCGAAATTCCGGAAAAATTCCAAATTCATGGCTGGAAAAACTAGACCCGCAGATCATCGTCATCGGTGAGGCGCCGACGCGGCATCTAAACTATTATACGGATTACAAGACGATAACGCAGAACAGTGCGGGAGATATAACGATGGATTGCATCGACAAGAGGGTCCATTTTTATGTGTCTAACGAGAATTATTCTCGGGAAGGTTTGCACCAGGAGAAGGGGCAGTCTAAATTTCCAAATTACATAGGCAGCCTGATGGTCGAGACAGAATACACTCTTTAAAGAGGAAGTGAAGCTACGCGCCGCTCCTTTCCAATCTCCGGAACGGAACATTGGGAATATGTCGGCGGCTTGATCGGCCGTCGACCGCCTCACACTCAGAACCTCACCCCCTTGTCCGCCAACTCCTTGAGCGCCTTCTCGCTCTTGCCGAGGTCGAGCCCCATCGCGTGCAATACCTGCGGAGCCTTGGTGAACTGAATGTTGGCGTATTCGACGACTTCGATCCGGTTGCCCCAGGGGTCGAGGAAATCGAGGAAGGGGCCGGGAAGGATCGTTGCGCCGGCGGCTTCGGCGAGGTGGCGGACGGCGGAGCGGTCGTCGACGACGATGCCGAAATGGCGGTGCTCGCCGCTGCGTGGCGCGGCAGCCGTTTCCGTCATGGCGAGGAATTGATCGCCCATGTCGATGAAGGCACGGCCCGGGCCTCGTCCGCGCAGGGTGAAGGTGAAGATGCGGCCGTAGAAGGCCAGCGCCTGCTCCACGTCGCCGACCTCGATGGCGACGTGATTGATGCCGACCATTCTCGGCTTCCGGGTATCCGGGTTCGGGGTATCGCTCATGGCTGGCCTCCTCAGCGTGGCTTTCCCTCTTAACTCGGTTCGATGAGCTTCCGCGCCAGATCTTCCATTCGGTCGAACACCAGGTCCGGGCCGAGAGAGCGCAGCTTCTCGGGGGCAGCGTAGCCCCAGGTGACGGCTCCGCAGGCGATGGCGGCGGCGCGGGCGGCTTCGATGTCGCGGACTTCGTCGCCGATCGAAATGACGCGGGCGGGATCCAGCCTCGAGCGTTTGAGGACGCGGCGGAACTTGGCCGCCTTGCCGAACAGCGAGGCGCCGCAGGCGAACTGCGAGAACAGGGCAGCGTTGGTTTCGCCGAGCTGGCGCCGGGCGTTGGCCTCGTGATCGGAGCTGACGAGCGCGAGCTTCATGCCGCCGGCCGCGAGAGCGTGCAGCATCGCGCTGGCGCCGGGGAAGAGAGCAATGTCGCCGCCATGCGTGGATTTCAGTTGCCGCATGTGCCGCGCGATCATCGGCAGCTTCCAGCGCGGGACGTCGAGGCGGGTGAGGATTTCGCGCGAGCCGGCGCGGCGCAGAGGCTCGATGTCGTCGTCGGCAAGCCGGCGAAAGCCGAACCTGTCGGCGACGTCGTTCATGTGGCGCAGAAACCAGGGGAAGCTGTCCGCGAGCGTTCCGTCCAGGTCGAAGATGGCGAGGGAGTAGTGCATGGCGAGGAGGGCAGTTTACTCCGCCGCCACCGGTTTCAGCTCGAACACGCGCGCCATTCGGG
>JAEVZQ010000129.1 GCA_023392135.1 Pseudomonadota bacterium
GCCGAGGCCCGGCTGATCTTCTTCGGTGAGGAAGCGCCCATCGAGGTTACAACAGAAGCGATCGAGAAACTGATTCATCCGGATGATCTCGAGCGGGTGCGCGCCGGCATGATAGCTGCAGCACAAAACGGCGAAAGTTTCGCAACATCCTATCGCATTCTTCGCAGCGATGGTCAGGAGCGCATCATCGAGGTCCAGGCGGACCTCGACTACGCACCCGGCGGCGAGCTGCTGCATGTCTTCGGTATCGTTCGCGATATAACTCAGGCGCATTTGCGCGAACGGCAGCTCATGGAGCAGCAGCAGCTCATCGACCTCTCGCTGGAGCCCATCCTGTGCTGGAGCCTGGACGGCCGCGTGCTTCACTGGAATCCCGGCTGCGAGCAGCTTTACGGCTATTCTCGCGAGGAGGCGCTGGGGCGCAATATCCATGAACTTCTGTCCTCGCAGTTCCCCGTGCCGATTTCTGAAATCAAAAAGCAATTGGCGTCTGGGAAGTCCTGGACCGGCGAGGTGATTCAGACGGCACGCGACGGTCGGAAACTCATGGTCGAGGTGCGATTCGACCCCGTCATTTCGGGTGGGCGCAAGATCGTCATGGCAGCGCACCGGGATATCACCGCCCGTCGGCAGGCAGAGCAGGCGCTCAAGTTGAGCGAGGAGCGCCTGGCGATCGCCACCAAGCTGGCAGGTGTGGGGTTCTTCGACCACGATCAAATCGCCGATGTCATTCATTTCTCGCCCGAGCCGTGGGCGGGAATGCTTCCTCTCGAGGCCACTATCGAGGATGTGTTCTCGATCGTTCACCCGGATGACTTGGCCGCAATTCGCGATGCGGTCGCCAAAGCACATGATCCGCGAGGGACAGGGCAATTCGAGCACGAGTACCGAATGCTTCGAAAGACTGGCGAAGTCCGCTGGATGAGCGTGAAATCGCGCACGTTCTTCGAGGGTGAGGGGAAGGATCGGCATCCGGTCAGAACTGTCGGGGCGGTTGTCGATATCACCGAGCAGCGTATTTGGGCGGAGCAGCAGCGCCTCCTTATGGGCGAGCTCAACCACCGGGTGCGGAACACGCTCTCTGTCGTGCAGGCCATCGCGAGCCAGACCTTGCGCGCTGCCAAAGACCCGCGAGCGTTTGTGGAAGATTTCAAGGGTCGCCTTCAGTCCATCGCCAGTGCGCACAAGCTTCTGAACGAAACGACCTGGCAGGGAGCCAACCTTACCGAGCTCGTCAGAGAGCAGCTTGCCTCGAGTTGCGGCTCCGGTCAGGTTTACACTGATGGCCCGGAGGTCTGGCTTCCCCCTCAGGTCGCGCTGAATCTGGGCCTCGTGCTCTACGAGCTTGGCACGAATGCCCGCAAGTACGGCGCGCTATCGGTGCCGAATGGGCGCGTGCAGCTCTCCTGGGAAGTCGTGCACGAGGATGACAGGCGTGTGCTGCGTCTGACCTGGCAGGAGCGGGGAGGGCCGCTCGTTCGGCCACCGCTCGCACGCGGGTTCGGAATGGGACTGATCGAGCGCACGGTCGGTAGTTCTATCGACGGTGCAGCTCAGATCGCGTTCGAGCCGGAAGGTCTGCGCTGCGTCATCGATCTGGCGCTGCAGTCAGCTGAAGGATTTGCTCCGTCTGCATTCTGAGCCGCCTGAAGGCCTATCATGCCGATCGGGCCGGTCCGGCGACAGCCTTGCTTTCGACGAGCGCGATGAGCCCCTTGAGCATGGCCGTCGGGCTCGGAGGGCACCCGCGAATGTGCATATCGACCGGAATGACTTCCGAGACGCCGCCGACGCAGGCGTAGCTGCCCTGAAAGAGACCACCATCCAATGCGCAGTCGCCGACCGCGACGACCCATTTTGGATCTGGGGTCGCGTTATAGGTCCTTTCCAGCGCTTCGCGCATATTCTTCGTAACCGGTCCCGTCACCAGCAGTACGTCGGCATGGCGCGGAGAAGCGACGAAGCGGAGTCCGAAGCGCTCGAGGTCGTAGTAGATATTGTTGAGCGCGTGTATCTCGAGCTCGCACCCGTTGCAGGAGCCGGCGTCCACCTGCCGAATGGAGAGACTGCGCCCCAGAATCCGACGCGAGGACGACTGAAGCCGCCCTGCGAGCTCCACGATGGTTGCATCATCGGCTGGCGGGCGGGGGTCTGTCAGCGGCCTCCGCAGGAGATTTTTGAAAAGCAGGTTGCGCATTTAGCCCTTTACCCGAAACATCACGTCATCACGGGCCTCCGTGCCCGGGATCCACTTCGCTATTTGCTCCACGGCAGGCGGCATTGTGGATCCCGGTGACGAGCACCGGGATGACGGTTTGGAGAATTCTGAGGGAGTCCACCCATCGTCGCCTCAGAGGTCGTGCCCGGAGTACGAGCAGTTGAACGATTTATTGATCAGCGGAAAGTCGGCGATGATGTTGCCTTCGATCGCCGCTTCCAGCACCGGCCATTGGAACCATGACGGATCGCGCATGGCGCAGTGAGCGACCGTTCCGTTTTCGGCAAGACGCACCCAGACGAGGATATCGCCGCGAAATCCTTCAATCAGCGCAATCCCCTCGCGGGAGCCGGCCTTCGCTGCATCGACCCGCGTGAGCAAACCACCTGGCGGGAGCCGCTCCAGCACCTGATCGAGAATTGCAAGGCTCTGGTAGATTTCCTCGATGCGAATCCAGACGCGCGCGTCCACGTCACCTGTTTTTCGGACGGGCACCTCGAAGGAAAGCTGCTGGTACGGCGCGTAGCCAGGCAGCCGCCTTGCGTCGAAGCTGCGGCCGGAGGCGCGGCCGATGTATCCGCCGGTGCCGTACTGGCGTGCGAGGCCAGGGTTCAGAATACCCGTCGTGACGGTCCGGTCCTGCAGCGAGGTGGTGTTCTCGTAGAGCTCGACCAGCTCGGGGAACTGGCGGCGTATTTGGGCCATCAAAGCTTGGATCGACTGGGCACCACTTGCATCGAGATCGCGGGCAACGCCGCCGGGAACGACGCGGTCCATCATCAGGCGATGGCCGAAGCAGGCGTCGGAGGTGCGCAGCACCTGCTCGCGCAGCGCGCCGCAGTGGGCGAGCATCAGCGGGAAGGCCGCATCATTGCAGATCGCGCCGACGTCGCCGAGGTGATTGGCGAGACGTTCCAGTTCGGCCATCAGAATACGGAGCCAGACCGCACGTGTTGGCACCTCGATGCCGATCGCGGACTCGACGGCCTGCGCAAATGCGAGGGCGTAGGCGACCGTGCTGTCGCCTGAAGCGCGCCCGGCGAGCTTGGCGGCGCGCTCGATTGGCGCCCCGATCATCAGCGACAGAGTACCCTTGTGGGTGTAGCCGAGCCGTTTCTCAAGTCTCACGACGGTTTCGCCGCTGGCCGTGAAACGAAAGTGCCCGGGCTCGATCGTGCCCGCGTGCACCGGTCCGACGGCGACCTGGTGCATCGGCGGACCTTCTGCCTGGAGGAAGGCATAGCCTTGATCCTGGATCGGCGCGCTTTGGGCTGCGCCGAGCGGATGTTGAACACCCCAGCGACCGTGGTCCAGCCAGGGCCGCTTATCTGGCAAGCCGACCGGTGTGAGCCCAAACAAATCGCGGATCGCACGCTCCAGCCTCAGGGCGGGTGGGTGTACGCTTGCAACAGAGGGAAAGCGATCACCGCCACAGGGTAGGCTTATGACGAACGGTGCTCCCTGCCCGCCCGCCTCCGCCTCCGGCTCGATGATGGCCATGTGAACGGCCTCACCGTCGCTCCAGTAGCCGAGGAGCGTGGCGTTGCCAGCACCCAGCTCACGCGCGCTCCGCCGCCAGACGTCCTCGGCGACGATCAGGCGCGGCCAGGGCCGCTGCGCTGCCGGCTTGGAATTGTTCAGTATGTCTTCTTGCAAGCTCATCGCATTCACCCGAGGAGCCGCGCGACGTTCTGGAACCAGGCGACAAGTGGACCGGGCAGATAGATTCCCGCCGCGAGCACCAGGGCGAGGTGCGCAAAGAGCGGTACGAAGGAGGCCTCGACCGGGCCCAGATTGCCGGTGGGCTTCCCGAACGCGACATCGCTCATTCTGAGCACCAGCGCGCCAAATGCCACCAGCACCCCGAAGACCAGCGGAACTGCCAGCAGAGGCTCGCGCGCAAAAGTGGAGCTGACGAGCAGGAACTCGCTCATAAAGATGCCGAGCGGCGGCAGGCCGGCGATCGCGACGACGCCGATCACGAGCCCCCAGCCGAGCACGGGATGGCTCTGCGTCAGGCCACGGATTTCGGCGAGCTTCTGCGTGCCTTTCACCTGCGCGACGTGGCCGACTGCGAAGAAGATCGCCGACTTGGTGAGGCTGTGCATGGTCATGTGCAGCAGCCCGGCGAAATTTGCGAGCGGCCCGCCCATGCCGAATGCGAAGGTGATGATGCCCATGTGCTCGATCGACGAGTAGGCGAACATGCGTTTGATGTCGCGCCGCCGGTAGAGCATGAACGCCGCGAAAACGAGCGACACGAGGCCGAGCACGACCATCAGCGGCCCGGGCGAGATTGCCTCGGGATTGGCGGCCAGCAGCATCTTGAAGCGCAGTACTGCGT
>JAEVZQ010000165.1 GCA_023392135.1 Pseudomonadota bacterium
CAAGCTCGCAGCGCC
The DNA here is from genome assembly GCA_023392135.1 of Pseudomonadota bacterium. GTDB lineage: Bacteria > Pseudomonadota > Alphaproteobacteria > Rhizobiales > Hyphomicrobiaceae > ZC4RG25. The sequence continues at coordinate 16 of JAEVZQ010000165.1, forward strand.
CGACCGGCCCTGCGTCTCGATCTGCGGTGACGGAGGGTGCACCATGGTGCCGCACGTGTTGTGTACGGCGGTCGAGGACGACATTCCGGCGGTCTGGGTGGTCTGGAACAACTTCTCCTGGTCGGCCATCCGGGACATTCAGTATGGGCTGTTCTCCGGCCGCGAGATCGGTACTGCCTTCTATCAAGGTTCCAATAACAAGCCGTACAATCCGGACTTTGTCGCCTGGGCGCGGGCCTGCGGCGTCGAGGGCATTACCGTCACAAAATCGGAAGACCTCAAGGGGGCCCTCGAGCACGCGATCAAGCTGAACAAGCCAGTGCTGCTCGACGTGCACGTCGAGGCCGAGGTCAGGCCGCCGGCGACCGGAACCTGGGCGCTACCGCCGATCCCGCACAAGGAGCCGGTGTTCGGAAAACCCTACGTGCCCGGCGCCGGCGAGTTATAAGCAAGGGAGGAAATGCCATGGCACGTGTTCTGGTGACGGGCGCGAGCGGCTTCATCGGCTATGCCGTGACGGAAGCGCTTGCGGCTCGCGGCGACGAGGTAATAGCGACGGATCAGGCCATTGGCCCTCGCCTCACGGCGCTCGCCGGGACCAATGGCCGAGTGAAGGCCGCGCCGGGTGAGATTACGGAGTGGCCGCACCTCGTTGGCCTCATCAAGGATGGAAAGCCCGATAAGGTCGTCCATTGCGCGGCGATTGTCGGCGTACCGGCGTCGGTCGGCTCGCCGATCAATACGTTCCGAATCAATATCGAAGGCACGGTCCATCTGCTTGAAGCGATGCGCCTGTTCGGCGTCAGGCGCATGGTGAACATCAGCTCGGAAGAGATCTACGGCGCTTTCCAGGCCGACGTGATCGATGAAGAGCACCCCTGCCGTCCAACCAAGCCTTATGGCATCTCCAAATTCGTCGTCGAGCAGATGTCGCGAGACTATGCGGCGGCTTACGGGCTCGAATGCATCCACACCCGGACCTGCTGGGTCTATGGCCCGTACTACCCGCGCCAGCGAGCGCCACGCAATTTGCTGGAGGCCGCGATCGCGGGCCGTCCGCTGCACCTTCCAGGCGGCCAGTCGTTCAGTGTGGACCAGGTCCATATCGACGATCTGGTGCAGGGCGTGTTGCTGGCGCTCGACAAGCCACAGCATCGCTATGACGCCTATCACATCGCCACTGGCGTCTCGACGCCGTTGAGCCATGTCGTGGACCTGATCAGGGAGCGGCTCCCCGAGGCCGATATCTCCGTGGGGCCAGGACCGCTCACGTTCGTGGACGGCACCGAGGTGGTGCGCAAGGGCGCACTCTCGATTGCACGCGCCCGCGAGGAGCTCGGCTACTCTCCGCGCTTCGACATGCGCACCGGCCTCAACAGCTGGATCGACCTCTTGCTCAAGGGCAAAGGATAAACCCGCTGAACGCTCTATCACCACAGGTCGGCTCAATGGCGTCACAGTTCATCCGCGATAAATGTTAGGGTAACCATGTTCTATGCTGGGCCCGGCTCATCCGGTGCCCGCGGCCATTGGAGAAAGTGATCGCCGTGCCTGCCGCGTTCCTCCGCCCGACGATTGCGGCGCTGACGGCTTTCGCCGTTGCGGCGGCTCCCATGTCGCCGCCGGCGCTGGCCTCGGTGAAGCTGACGCGGGCGGACTACGAGGCCTGCCAGGCCGGCGATGAGCAGACGTTCAGGTCGGCCGTCGAGCGCATCACCCTGAACGCCCTCAAGAACGGCCTGGAATCGATCGACTTCAAGGCTGTCGTTGCGGCCGAGTGGCGGCGCGTCGGTTTTGACGGGATCATCGACAAGCAGGTCGATGTCGCCGTCTCCGAGGTCAACGACGAGTCGAGCTGGGGCGATCTCATTCAGTCGCTGGCCTATAAGGAAAAGTCGCAGGAGCTGGCGACCGCCGTCGCTGAGCGGGTTTACCGTTCGGAGCCCGTGAAGGCAGCTATCGAGCAGCTTGCTGTCGGTGTCGGCAAGGACGTCGGGCGCAATATCGAGCTGGCGACCATCGACGCCGCCGAGCCGTCTCTGCAATGCCTGCAGGCCTTTCTCGGACCCCGCTTCGGCACGACTGTTTCTCGCATTGTCGCCAGTGATGCCGGCAAGGAGTTCGCCCTTGATGCAGAGACGGCGCGAGCGCAGGTGTCGACGACCGCGGTACTGATCGAGGGCAGCGAGGGTATAGCAGGCGCCGTCATTTTATTGGTGCGGCGCCAGCTTTCGAGGATGGCGGCACGCATCGGGCATCGCATCGTCGGCGCGGTCCTCGGCCGGCTGGTGTCGATCGTGGCCGGCGGGGTCGGGCTCGTGCTGATCGCCAAGGATATCTGGGAGCTGCGCAGCGGCGTGCTGCCGATCATTGCCGAGGAGATGAAGTCACCGGCCACCAAGCAGCGCGTTCAGGAGGAGCTGGCGAGCTCGATCGCAGGTCAGCTCGATGAGCAGGTGCAGGACATCTCGGCCAAGGCAGCCGACGGCATCGTCGAGATCTGGCGCGAGTTCCGCCGTGCGCACGCGAAGGTGCTCGAGCTGGCGGAGCAGAATGAGCCGTTCAAATCCTTTCTCGACGCCGCCCATCCCCGTCAGCTTCCAGTCATCGACGAGCTGGTCGGTCTCATCGCCGCGAACGAGGGCGACCCCGGCGTTTTCAAGCGGCTTCAGGACGGTACGCTTCATACTGCCGTGAACGGTTTGGCTGAGCCCGGCATGGCGATTGCGCGCGAGGCCCGGTCGGTCGATGCGGCGCTCCGCTGGACCGCAATCGCCGGGGACCAGCTCGATCGCGTTGTCGAGTACGAAATCCATAAGCGCGCCAGCGCCGACGATTTTACGAAGGCGACGCTCTCCCGCCTGTTCACGCTCGACGATCGCATTGCGGCGGTCAGGCTCGCGAGTATCGACCGCGCCTCCCGCGACGTGCTCTTCGATCTCGGCGATGACGATCTCAGGAGGCTGGCCCGCGGCCTTGCCGAGCCGGAGCTGACGACGCTGGCCCGCTATCTCACAGGGCTCCAAAAAAGTGCGAGCGAGCGGGTTCTTCGGGCTGTCGCGCAGGCCCCTGCGAAGATGCAGGTGCTCGCCTCGGCAAGGGTGCGTGACGCAGTGATTGCCAGCCGTGATCAGGACGCTGCCGTCGCCATGATGCTGCGGACAGGGGCACTCCCCAATCCGGCACTCGTCAGCTCGGACGTCGGTCTCGTCCTCGATGGCCAAGTCAGTCCGGTGCTGCTTTGGGAGAAGCACTCCGTTCTGCTTGTCATGCTGGCCGTGCTAGCCTTGAGTGCGTTGCTCTTCCTGAAGCGGCTTCTGTTTGGCCGCCGTCGGAGGGCAGCGGCTTGATCGGGGGGAAGCGATCCTCATGCGGCTGGTGACGACCGAGGCTATCGACGAGCCGGTGCGCCGTGGCGAAATGCTCTACGCGTGTGCCGTAAGCGGCGCGAACGTGCTCCGCGACATGCGCGAGGCGATCACCAACACCATCGGCGGCGAGATGATCCGCTACGAAGCATTGCTCGACAAGACGATCGCACGGGCTCTGGCCAACCTCACCGAGCGGGCGCGAGGGAAGGGCTACGACGGTGTCCTCGCCGTCCGCATCTCTCATCCGGTGATCACGAATGGCGCCGTCGAGGTGGTGGTGGCGGGTACGGGATATTGGCGAGCGGCCGAATAGCCGGAGCCGCGAGATCTGGCGAGCTTGGAAATCGGGAATCAATGCAGCTTCACCCGCGGCCGGGTGGTGCCGCGGAGCCAATTGGCCAGCCCCTCGAAGGCGCCGTGGCAGAAGGTGAACCCGTGCCAGCGCGCGAGCGCGAAGTAGTCGATCTCGTCGAGGCTGGGATAGAGGCTGCCTGAAGCGACTTCGTGTAGAAGCGGCTTCCAGATATGAGTCGCATTCTTGTCAATGAGGGTCACGTCAAGCCGCTTCGCGCCCCGCAAACCGGCCAGCCTGATCGCAAGCAGCAGGCCTCCGGCTCCGCCGCCCACGACGATAGCACGCGGCCGGTTGCTCGGCTGCTCCACGGGCGATCACCTCCGGTAACGCGGCACGCCAGTCGCGGTTCGATGCCCGGTCCAACTCGCTCGTCTTCCGGCAACTCGAGCAGGCGCAGCATCGTTTTCCACAAGTCCGATGGTCGAAACCGCGGGCTGTTGATAGAGCTTTTTCTCATGGAGATTTACGGACGGACGATACCGCGTCGTGCTCAGGGTCGAAAAGCTGAAGGTCGGCACGCTGCCGCCGCTCACATTCGAGGTGGCGGCATCGGAATGCCTGTCGATCGAAGGCCCATCCGGCTCCGGGAAAACCCGGCTTCTGCGCGCCATTGCGGATCTCGATAAAGCCGAAGGCTACGTCTCTCTGGACGGCGTAGAGCGCCATGAGATGACTGCGCCGCAGTGGCGCCGCCGCGTCAGGTATTTCGCCGCCGAGCCCGGCTGGTGGGCTGCCACGGCGCGCGATCACTTTCCCGCCGGCGTTGATCCGTCACGACTCGATCGCCTTCTGGATGCCCTTGGGCTGGGTCCAGGCCTCATTGACCAGCCCATCGGTCAACTCTCGACCGGCGAGCGTCTGCGAATGGCGCTCGTGCGCGGTCTCATCGACGAGCCACCCGTGCTGCTGCTCGACGAGCCTACGGGCGCGCTCGACCCGCAATCGAGAGCGCTCGTGGACGAGTTGATCCGGTTCCAGCTGCTGGCGGGCCGGATCGTTCTGCTCGTCAGCCATAATGAGGCGGAGATCGAACGGCTGGCGCACCAGCGGCTGCAGTTGAAGGCACTCGAGCAGCGGGCCGAGGCGTCAGAGCGGCTGCTGCACAACGGGAGCGCCGCTCCATGAGCTACGTGCCTCTGACGTGGATCGATCTGGCGGCGGCCGCCGTGCTGATCGTGTTCAATGGCGTGCTGTCGTGGGCGCTTCGCCTCGGGCTCGAGCGCAGCATTGCGCTGGCCACGGTGCGCATGGTGGTGCAATTCGGCGCCATCGGCTTCGTCCTCAAGTTCATCTTCGAGCAGACCTCGCCGCTCTTCACGGCAGCCATGGCGGCCATCATGGTCGCGGTCGCCGGGCACGAGGTGATTGCGCGGCAGGAGACGCGAGTCGACGGCTGGATGGCCTATGGCATCGGCACCGGAACACTGTTCTTCGTCGGACTGGTGGCAACCGTCTACACCATGATCGTCATCATCGGCCCGGAGCCGTGGTATGCCCCACGATATGTTCTGACGATCCTGGGCATGGTGCTCGGGAATACGCTGACGGGTGTTTCACTCGTGCTGAACACGATCACCCAGACGGCGAAGCGTGAGCGGGCGGCGATCGAAGCGCGACTGGCGCTGGGTGAAACGCGGTTCGGGGCGACGTCGGGCGTTGTCGTGCACGGGGTGAAAACAGGCCTGATGCCCATCCTCAATGCCATGGCGGCAACGGGCATCGTGACGCTGCCCGGGATGATGACCGGCCAGATTCTCGCCGGCATCGACCCTGTCGAGGCCGCCAAGTATCAGATCATGATCATGTTCGTGATTGCCGCATCAACTGCACTGGGCGTGATATTGGCCGCGATCGGCGGCGCCTGGCTCATCACGGATGCCCGCCACCGCCTGCGCGTTGCGGCGCTGGGCCTGGTTTGAGGAAGCAGAGCCGCGTCCATCTGTGACGTGCGCGAGACTGGTCAGTTCTGCTTCGCCGGCATGGGGCCCGACCAGCAGACTGTCGCCTCCGCACTGCACGTGTGCTCATCGAAGACGATGAAGTCGAGAAACAACTCGCAGTCGACCTTCTTCTGGCTGACCGTGTACTTCTTGATGCCCCGCTCCGCAGTCCATTTTGCAATGTGCTTGTCGAGAAGGTCCTTGGCGTCCCGCGTTGGGCCATCCTTGCCGTAGTCGTTGACCGAAAAGCCCAGCTTCTGGCAGGCAGCCTGCACCGGCGCAGTCTGGGTCAGGAGCAGGACGGAGGCCATGGCGGCGGCAAGCGGGATGCGGGAATCCATGGTCTGAAATTCCTCGTTGGCGACAGGGTACGAAAGACCTTTCGCCGACGTATATCCCTCGGTGTCGGCCGTTGCCAGCATCCTCCGTCATAGACGCCATCGCGCAGGGTCGAGCGTTGCAGAACTGCTCCACCTGATGTCAGGCGCGCCAGTCCGGCTGGCAGCCGGATCGGCTGCTGTCAGTGTTGGTACGGCGCATATCCGCCGTTCGGGAAGACCGGAGAATCGAAAAAGAAGCCGTGGTCGAACGGACCAAACTCGGTTTGCCGGTCAACGCGCCAGTTCCGATAGAAATTGGTGCTGCCCCAAACCGTTCGGGCGTTCCCGTATGTGTTGATCACGTCTCTATAGGTATAAGCGTACCCGCCGCCCGGCCGCGCGACGTAGCCATACAGCCTCGGCTTGACCGCACGGTAGTAGCTGACCTGTCCGCGTTTGATGTGAGAGCCGTTATGGTGCGCGGCGGCTGGTCCGCTCATCAGCGATGGCACCGCCAGACAGAAAACAACGCCGAACTCGAGGATACGCTTCATCACAGACCTGCCTTTACTCGAAGGTGCATGGAGCAACATTACACGCAACACGTGAATCAGCGGTTCATTCGCCAGTGAGCGTATCAACGCCGGCAGGAGCTCTATGGTTTCGCGGTCGCGAGCCTAAGTCAGTCGGCTGATCACAATTTCGTGAGAGCGGTCCGCCAGTTAATCCCTGCACGCGAAACGTGCGCATTGGCGGACGAATTCAGTAAGCGGACGTCAGGTGGAGCAGTTCAAGGCTGCCGTGCCTGGCGCCACCCATTCGGCGCCAGCTTCGGTCGATGATCAAGAGAGGCGGCTCTCCAATACCGATTGGAGGTCGCTTTGATCGCGTTACTTGCAGGCGCGCTGCTTGGCGGTGCAGCTCGACATCAGAGCGTTGGCGTCGCACTTCATCGCGATCTTGCCGCTCGCTTTGCCGCCATAGTTGCTGATGGACTGGTTGAGAGCCATCGTCGCCAGCTCTTTGGCGATATCCTGCGTCAGCCCCGTGGCAGTGCCGCCGGCCAACACGCACTTCGCCGCCTGGGCTGTCGGCACGAGGGCCAAACCCGCGATGAGGGCAGCACCCAAAGCAACTGACAGGGATTTCATGATTTGCCTCCTGAGCAAAAATCAGAACAGCGCAGTATGCTCAAGGAGTGGTTCGTCAGTTAAGCTGTAAACTGCAGTGTCACGCCAGCTTTCGCGCTGATTGCCAAATCTGCGTGGCAGCCGGGCAACGCCCACGAAGGGGACACGCCGCCCGGCTTATATCTCGGTTTACTTGCAGAGCGTCGCCTGCCCGACGCAGGTCGAGCCGAGGCCCGTCCCCTTCTGGCATTTGAACCGGACGCGGCTGACGGCATAACCGGGGGCCACGCCGATCTTCTGGCTGGTGGCCATCCAGTTGGCCCACATGCCCCAGTCCGTCGCCTGGAGGATAGCCTCGTAGGCCTGGAACTTGGCGCCCTCTTCGGTGGAGTTGGTCCCCTGGCCTGCCTTGTTGAGGCAGGTTCTGGCGTCGGCTGGAGAGGCCGCACCCAGCAGGAGAGCAGTAGCGCCGACACCGGCGGCAAGCGCACCCGTCAGCTTGAGCATTGAAGAACTCCCTTGGAAAAACAAAAGCGGACGGGGCGACTCTGCCCTAGTCCGCCTTAATTTCCTATTGCTTCAATCCGGATCGACGCCTACCCGGATTGAATTTCGCAGGGAGCGTTGCAGAGGGGTGGCACTGCCACGCATCCGCTATGGATGCAAAGCTGCGTCAGGCCGAGGCCTCAAGGTTGATGGCCTTGGGGCCCTTTCCACGCTTGTCAGGCTCGGTCTCGAACGACACCCGCATGCCCTCGTCGAGAATGCCGATGCCCGAGCGCTCGACGGCAGTGACGTGAACGAATACGTCCTTGCCGCCCTGGTCCGGCGTTATGAAGCCGAAACCTTTGGTCTGGTTGAAAAACTTGACAGTACCAGTCTGCCGCATGCGAGGTCTCCTTGTCCCCGTAGTGGTGGCAATCGCCCGCGCCTCCAAAGGCGCAGGCCCTCGTAGTCAGGCAGTCCGATCCGATTGTCGGGGAATCGTGAGGTGCGATCGAGAACGCGACGCAGGTGCGCAATTAGCATCAGCAGGCTCAGCGTAATCCGCCGGGTCCGATAGGCCGCCCGAACTGCGACAACTATGCGCGAACGAGATGATCAGAGCAAGGCAAATCAACGTGAATGCAACTTTGGATTGTGTTCCTGTTGGTGGCCGAAGGCTTCGCCCACCAGCCATTCGACCCGACAGCCGGCCCCGGGCTCCTGGCCGAGCCGCTCCGCAAGAAAAGGCAGGAGTCGGGCCAGAGTTTCGTCCAGTTGAAAGGGTGGGTTGAGGACGACGAGTCCGGCTCCGTTGAGCCGGGTAACGACATGTGGAGGGCGGATCATCAGCTCTGCGGCGAGCAGCTTCGGTAGTCCGAGCCCCGCGAGGGACTCATGGAAGGCAGCGATGAGTTTCGCGTCCTTGATCGGATACCACAGCAGGTAGACGCCCGTCGGAAACCGCTCGGCCGCCTCGAGCAGTCCTTTTTTCAGCCGCTCAAGCTCGCCGGGCTCCTCGAATGGCGGATCAATGAGAATGACCCCGCGACGCTCCTTGGGCGGCAGCAGCGATTTCAGCGCCATCCAGCCATCGAGCTGAAGCACCTTGGTCTGGCTGTCACGGCCAAAGAGCTCCTTCAGGAGCTGTCCATCCTCGGGATGCAGCTCGTTCGCGATCAGGCGGTCCTGTGGCCGGAGCAGCGTGCGCGTGAGGCGTGGGCTTCCCGGATATAGGTTGAGCTCGCCCGGAATGTTCTCCGCCGCGACCGCGGCGAGGTACGGCGCCAGCAGCTCCTCCACGGAATCTGGCAGCGGGCCTGCTTCGCGGCCAAGCAGCCTGCCGATACCCTGCCGCCATTCGCCCGTCTTCTCCGCCGGTCCTTTATCGAGCTCGTAGAGGCCCGCACCAGCATGAGTATCGATGACGCGGAAAGGCGCGGGTTTGCGCTTCAGGTGCTCGATGACGAGCGCCAGCGTCGCGTGCTTGAGCACGTCCGCGAAATTGCCGGCGTGATAGGAGTGGCGGTAATTCATGGTGCAAGCGTTGCGCGCCCTGGCGGCGGCAAGTCAAGCGACCGTTCCGTCGCGCTGCAACGGCGGATAACGCATCATCTGCACGTCGCCACAGACGCTGATCGCCTGACCTGTGCACCCCGGTCGAGGAACGCCTCCGCAATGACAAGCCCAATGCCGGAGCCGCCGGCAGTCACGAGCGCCTTTTGTCCGGTAAGGTCAACCGGTAGAAAGGGACGAGTGGAATGCGCGGTTATCGGTCAGTACCCCTGGCCGGCGGCAAGTCGAGCGGAGTCCAGTACCACCACTGACGATCCGCAACCCAATCCTTCGTATCCTCGCGATATTCGAGGAAGTGCGGCGAGGTCCGGTGCGCCTCGAGCGCTGCCTCGTCACGATAGACCTCGATCAGGAAGAACAGCGTCGGATCGCTCCGATCCTGATGCACGTCGAATCTGAGGCAGCCGCCCGGCTCGCGCTCCAGGCTGTTGCGTGCGTGCCGAAGGAGCCGGGCCTTGTAGAGCTCGACAGCTTGCGGGTGAGCTCTGAGGTGTGCGGTATGGAGCACCGGCATCGGCCCGAACCCTTGGATCACGCAGCGGGATAAAGCAGGCCGCGCATGTCGTGCCCGGCCTCGAAGCCGAGGTCATCGCGCGCAGGTGCGAGGTCGTAGAGCGGCGCGTAGGGATTGGCGGAGTAGACCTCGGGCTTCTTGACTGGAATTCGACGGCCCAGAATTCGGGCGAGGCGATCGAGGGTTGGCTCCGGGGCCAATGTGCTCCGGGCGGAAATGAGGTATGGCCCGAAGCGCGGATTTTTCACTTCCAAGGCCAGCCGGAAAGCGCGGGCAAGGTCGCGCGGGTCGACGTAGTGCCACATCGGTCCGCCACCGGCTGGTTGCCGGCCGCCGGCCTCGGGTCCTTTGTATCCCGTCGGGTTTGCGGCGCGGGCCCGCACCTCGCACTCGAACTCGGGGTAAAGCACATAAACCGGCCGGATGATCAGCACTTCCATTTTGCAGCGCAGAGAAAAGCTGCGGCCCATCTGCTCGCAAAGCAACTTGCTAAGAGCATACGGATCGGTGGCTCGTAACGGATGATCGGGATCCACCGGGAGGTAGTCGGGCGGGATCATGGCGCCCGACGTCACTGTGTAGCCGAGTACCGAATCGCTGGAGGTCAGGATGATGCGCTTGACCCCCGCCTCCTCCGCGGCTTGCAGCACATTCCACGTACCGACGACGTTGGTCTGCATGATCTCAGTGCCGCTGCCACTCCAGATATTCGGGCGCGCGGCGACGTGAATGACGGCGTCCTGCCCCTGGCAGGCCTCGGCCACGACGGCAGGGTCTTCGACCGAGCCGCGCGTGAATGGGATTTCGTGTCTGCCAAATGTAATGTCGAGGCCGGAAACTTGCGCCCGACCCTGCAGCTCGTTGACGACATATGAACCGAGAAGGCCACCAGCTCCGGTCACGAGAACTCTTTCGAACTGCATCGCCTGTGCTCCTTTGCCCGCCGGCCAGTTGAGGTTCAGGGCAGAATGCGCGCCTCTCGGTATTGCTGGAGCTGCCCGATGAGCATTTCGCTGGTGTCCACACAATCGTGAAAACCGGAGCGACGCAGCCGGTTGAGGTTCGAGACGACATCGTAATCCTGTCCGAATGCGAAGTCGGCAAAACCCCACAAGGCCACCGCATCGAGGCGGCGCTCGACCAGCCCGTGCTTGGCGACGATGCTCGCCCATACGGGCTGCTTGTCCTCCATCCAGCGCCCAAGTGACAGCGTGCGCACAATGCCCGGTTCCAACCCGAACAGCCGGGCGATACGGGGCCACTCGCGCTCCCAACGGATCAGGTCTCCGTTGGTGATGTTGAATGCATTGTTCTGGCAGGCCGGACTGGTCGCCATGTGCACCATGCCGCGCGCAAGCAGGCTGGCATCGGTCAGCTCCGTCAATGCCGTGAAGTTGCCGGGCTTCCCGGGGAAGTCGAAGCGAAGCCCGAGCTCGGCACAGATGGCCGCGTAGGCTCCTATAATCGAAACGAGGTTCCGCGGCCGCTCGGGGGCGAAATCACAGATCACGTTCGGGCGCGAGGCCGACCAGGTCCACGCGCGCCCCTGCTGCCGTGCGCGAAGCAAATCTTCCTGATCGAAGTAGAAGTTGGGCGGCATGTGCCGTGGATCGTCCTCGTGCGCGGGGGTCGGATAGCGCCCGAGATGCAGGCCGTACCACTTACCGCCTTCCACCAGATGCACGTGACTAAGATTGCGCGCCGTGTGCTCGACCGCATCGAGCACGTTGCGCAGCATGGCGACGTTCTCTTCCACGCTTTCGATGCCGCCCTCACCGTGCTTGGCGCGCGCGCAGTGGAAGACATG
>JAEVZQ010000004.1 GCA_023392135.1 Pseudomonadota bacterium
CGGGCCGACCTCTCCCCATGGGAGAGGTGAAGGGAGTAATCGCGGCTGCCGTTTCCACCTAATTCGGAAAAGCTGAGCTGTTCAGAATTAGATGGAAGCATACCCGGCATTTCTGAGGTAGTTGGCACACTCGCCTGCGGGAATGCTGCGGACGAGGCTTGCGATGCGGTCATGGATGGCGGCGATGCAGCGCGCTTGTGCCATCCGCATCCAGTGCTTCACTTTCGCGAAGACCTGCTCGATCGGGTTGAGGTCGGGGGAGTAAGGCGGCAGGAATGCGAGTTTTGCACCTGCCGCCACAATGGCGTCGCGGACGGCGCGGGAGCGATGGCTGCCGAGATTGTCGATGACGACGACGTCACCGGGTGTCAGGCTCGGCACCAGGAACTGCTCGATATAGGCGCGGAACAGAGCACCATTAATCGGGCCGTCGACGATACACGGCGCAAGCAGCGCGCCGCTCCTGAGAGCCGCCAGAAACGTCAGCGTCTTCCATCGGCCGTCGGGAGCAAAGCCCTTGAGGCGCTGCCCTTTCGCCCCCCAGCCGCGGATCGGCGCCATGTTGGTCTTGATCCACGTCTCATCGATGAAAACGAGGCGCTCGGATCGAGATGCGGCATGGCGTGGCGCCATCGCTGGCGCCGCCGCACGACGTCGGGCCGGTGCTGCTCAGCCGCCAGCAGCGTTTTTTTGAAGCTCAACCCTTCCCGCCGCAGAAAGCGCCAGACTGTGTCGTGTGAGACAGTAATGCCGCGCTCCGCGAGCAAATCCTTGAGGCGATGCAGCGTCAGGTGCGGTGTCTCCTCGATCTGGCTGCACACGTAATCGCGGTGCGGCTCGAGCCGGCACCTCAGATGGCCGCCGAACTTCGCCGGCGCTACGCTTCCGGTCTCGCGCAGCCGCTTCGACCACTTGATGACCGTCGACGGCGCAAGGCCGAACCGTCCGGCGATGGAACGGCTGCTCTCACCTGATGCGATTGCGTTCGCGACCCGCGAGCGAAGGTCTTCCGAATAGGGCTTCGCCATGCATGCTGGCCCCCTCTCTCCAGCAGGCATGTTGAATCAGAGAACGACTGATTTGGGAATCCTCTCGATTCCGTCTAGCTCTGAACTGCTCTACTCCTCCTCACTGCTCGCCGGCATGACGACAATCAGGCGCTTGGAGGTCAGGTCGATTTCCGGCACGGCCTCTCGCGTGAATGGCAACATTTCGGTATTGCCGCTTGCAGGCCGGATTTCGAGAATATCGCCGGCACCGAAATTGTGGACCGCCGTTACCTCTCCCAGGTGAGTGCCGTCCGGCTCGAATGCGTCGAGGCCGATGAGATCGGAGTGGTAGAACTCCTCCTCTTCCGGCGGGGGCAACCGCTCGCGGTCGACGTAGAGATCGGTGCCGCGCAGCGCCTCGGCAGCGGTTCGGTCCTCCACGCCGGTGATACGCGCCACAACGCCTTTGGGTGTGACGCGTATTATCTCGATCTCGAACTGCCGCGTGCCGGACTCGTCCTTCAAGGCGCCGTAGGACGCAATGTCCTCCGGCAATTCAGTGTAGGTATGGATGAGCAGCTGGCCACGAATGCCGTGCGCAGGGCCAATACGCCCAAGGAGGATGCGGGCTGATCTGACACCCATCCTGCAAGCTCCCTGGCGCGGCGCCGAAGCGGCTGATCGGGTCAGGCCTGGGCCGCTTCAGCGGCTTCCTTGGCCTTTTCGGCCTCGGCGGCCTCGCGCTCGAGCCGCTTCTTGCCGGGCTTGCCCTTGATCGGATTGCTCTTCTCCGAACGCTTCAGGAGTCCGGCAGCATCGAGGAAGCGAGCGACGCGATCCGTCGGCTGCGCGCCGACCGACAGCCAGTGCTTGCAGCGCTCGAGGTCGAGCTTGACCCGGTTCGGGTCGTCGCGCTTCAGCATCGGATTATAGGTGCCGATCTGCTCGATGTAGCGGCCGTCGCGCGGCGCTGTGCTGTTGGCGGCGACCACGTAGTAGTAGGGGCGCTTCTTGGCGCCACCACGGGCCAGGCGGATCTTCACGGTCATTCTTCGTCGTCCTTCTCTTTCATCACTCAGGCCGGGTCGCCCCGGCCGGTTCGCTCTCGCGAGGGCATCACGCCATTGGTGCGATGTCGCCACGCTCGGTCCTGGAGAACCTACTTCTTCTTCACCGGAAAACCGGGAAGCCCTGGAAACTTGGGTGCGGCGCCGCCCAGTCCCGGCAGCCCGCCGCCGAGGCCAGGAAGTTTCGGCATGCCGCCTGGCGGCAGGCCGGGCAGGCCCTTCGGCATCTCGCCGCGCTGCATCTGCTCGATCATCTCGGGGGTCGGCTGAGGCATCCCGCCACCGCCGCCGAACATGCGCGCCATCATGCCTTTGTTCTTGCCCATGGCCTTCATCATGTCGGCCATCTGCCTGTGCATCTTCAGCAGGCGATTGACCTCCTCGACCTTGGTACCGGAGCCCGCCGCAATGCGCCGCTTGCGCTTGCCGTCGATGAGCTTCGGGCTGCGGCGCTCCTTCGGGGTCATGGAGGTGATGATGGCGTGCTGGCGCTTGAGAACCTTGTCGTCGAGGTTCGCCTCGGCGATCTGGTTCTTGATCTTGCCGATGCCGGGCAGCATTCCGAGCACGCCCGACATGCCGCCGATCTTCTGCATCTGCTTCAACTGCTCGGCGAGGTCGGCCAGGTCGAAATCGCCCTTCTTCATCTTCTGGGCGATCTGCTGCGCTTTCTCGGCGTCGATCGTCTGCGCGGCCTTTTCAACAAGGCTGACGATGTCCCCCATGCCGAGGATGCGGTTGGCGATGCGCTCGGGGTGGAAGTCCTCCAGAGCGTCCCATTTCTCGCCGGTGCCGAGCAGCTTGATCGGCTTGCCGGTGACGGCGCGCATGGAGAGCGCCGCACCGCCGCGGCCGTCACCGTCGATACGGGTCAGCACAATGCCGGTCAGCCCGAGGCGGCCCTCGAAGGCTTTGGCGGTGTTGACCGCGTCCTGGCCGGTGAGGCTATCGGCGACGAGCAGAACCTCTTGCGGGGGGGTCGCGGCTTCGACCTCGGCCACCTCGTTCATCAAAGCTTCGTCGACCGTCACACGGCCGGCGGTGTCGAGGATCACGACGTCATGACCGCCGAGCCGGGCGGCATCGAGAGCGCGGCGGGCGATCTGCAGAGGGGTCTGGCCGGCAATGATCGGCAGCGTCGGTACGTCGATCTGTTCACCCAGGACGCGAAGCTGCTCCTGCGCGGCCGGACGGCGCGTGTCGAGCGAGGCCATCAGCACCCGCTTCTTGTCGCGGTTCTTGAGCCGGTAGGCGATCTTGGCGCTCGTGGTCGTCTTACCGGAGCCCTGCAGGCCGACCATCAGAATGGGCACGGGCGGCGTCGCCGCGATGTCGATGTGTTGAGCGTCGGAGCCCAGCACCCGCACCAGCTCGTCGTGCACGATCTTCACGACCATCTGGCCAGGGGTGACGGATTTCACCACGTTCTGGCCGACGGCCTTTTCCTTCACCTTCTCGGTGAAGTCGCGCACGACCTCCAGCGCCACGTCCGCCTCGAGCAGGGCGCGGCGCACCTCGCGCATGGCCTCGCTGACGTCGCTGTCGGTCAGCGCGCCGCGCTTGGTCAGCTTGTCGAAAATGCCGGAGAGGCGGTCGGAAAGGCTCTGGAACATTGCAACCCGTTTCGCTGGCGAGGCGCTCTATCTCAAGCGCCCGGGACCTTCATGGTCTGGTAATCGATCATGACGTGGTCCTGGTAGGCCTTCCGCTCGGTCAGCCGTCGATACCAGGCTTCCACGTTGTTGAGCCGCGGGCGGGGAATATCGAGCATGAAGTAGCGATACATGAGAGAACCGCACCCGATGTCCGCGGCCGTCGGCTGGTCCCCTAGAATATAGGAACGGCCTTCCAGCTGCGCATCGAGAATGGCCAGACGCTCGCCCGCGCGCTTTGCCGCCGCTTCGATCCCCGCGACATTCCGATCGGCAGCAGGGGTGCGGACGAGGCCAAGAAAGGCCCTGACGATGATATCGGGGTAGAGCATGGAGTTGGCCCACTCCATCCACTGGTCGGCGAGCGCGCGCTGCCGCTCGTCGGTGGCGGCCAGCTTGCGCTGCCCGCGGACGGCCGTGAGATAGCGCACGATGGCATTGCTCTCCCACAGAACGAAGCCGTCATCTTCGATCACCGGCACCAGCCGGTTCGGATTGAGCTTGCCGAACTCCGGTGTGTCGAGGCCGCCGAACGGGCCGCCCGCGTCGATCCGCTCATGGGGCAGGGCAAGCTCGCCCACCGCCCACTTGACCTTCTGGACGTTGATCGACGTCTTGCGTCCCCAGATCTTCAGCATCGGCTTGTAACCTTCATCTCAGCCCGTCCCCGGGCCGTCGCAAACTTCCAATCAATCCAAACGCAAACGCGCCCGCGGGCGAAACTCGCTGGCGGGCGTTGACCACCCTCGTCGGCTCTAACACGTCGACCAGGGCGGCGGCTCGGGAATGGAGCCGATCGGAATTGGCCCGGACCATATGGCGAACAGTCGAGGCTGTCAAACGCAACCGGAACGGGATGTGCGTGGCGATCGTTCGATCGATCGAGGAGATCAATGATGCGGACGATCAGATTTGCGGCCCTCGTTGCGGCCGTTTTATGGGCGCTGGCGGCGTTGCAGCCGGCCACAGCCAAGGAAAAGCAAGGGCTCTCGCTGGATGCTATCAATTCAGCGAATTTCAGCCCGGATTGGAGGCGCGACGAGCCGCTTCTCATTAAATTGCAGGTGCTTCTCGATGGCGCCCATTTCTCGCCGGGGGTGATCGACGGGCACTCCGGCATGAACACCCGGCGTGCGCTGCGTGCCTACCAGCAGGCGCATGGCCTCAACCCGACTGGCCAGCTCGACGAGGAAACCTGGGACCGCCTTGGGGGCAATGACACGCAGGATGTCGTGAAGCATTACGACATCTCGAAGGCGGACGTGGCGGGCCCCTTCGTCAAGCATATCCCGAAGGGCTTCAAGGCAATGTCGAAGCTGAAGGCGCTCTCCTACGCGAGCCCGGCAGAGCTGCTGGCCGAAAAATTTCATATGGATACTCACCTGCTGAAGCAGCTCAATCGGGGCGCAGACTTCGACAAGGCGGGAACGACCATCCTCGTGACCAACGTGCGCGACGTGAACCATCCCGATTTCAAGGCTGCCCGCATCGAGGTGAGGAAGGGCGATCAGTCTGTCGTCGCATTGGATAAGGACGGGAATGTGCTTGCCTACTACCCCGCCACGATCGGCAGCTCCGATATGCCTTCTCCCTCCGGAACGGTGGCGGTGAAGGGGGTCGCATTCGATCCGGATTATCGGTACGACCCCAGGAAGCTCAATTTCCCCGGGGTCAAGCTCAAGCATCCCGTCACCATTGCGCCGGGCCCGAACAACCCGGTCGGGCGGGTTTGGATCGACCTCAGCAAGGAAGGCTACGGCATCCACGGCTCGCCGGACCCGTCGGCTGTTCGTCGCCAAGCCTCCCATGGCTGCGTGCGGCTGACCAATTGGGACGCCATCGAGCTGGGCCATGCCACGAAACCCCGCATCAAGGTGGAGTTCGTGGGTTAGCTGGCTCAATCCTAGCTCATTTCCGCTATGGATGGAAACACGCTTGTCCAAACTCGCGCCCTGTCTCCCTCTCCCCGGCGGGGAG
>JAEVZQ010000175.1 GCA_023392135.1 Pseudomonadota bacterium
TCTCCATACTGTATGGGCAGAAAAATTAGCACACAAGCGCTATCTTGGCTTCCGCAGACCTAGAACCGCCGATCCGGTTGAGTACATTCGCGCGGGGCTTGCCACCATGCTCGCCAAGCGGCGCCGCGGGCCTCTGCAAACTGAGAGATCGCGAAAATCCTGTGTATCGACTCGCCGCGTTTGGAGTTATGCTGACGAGGGGCCGTGGATGGATGCGGCTGAGAATGCCCGCGACCCGGCACCATTGGACTGGCGAGTGCACCTTCGAACCCGGAGGGATCAGATGGCCTTGGAAGCCCGCGAGGCAACTGCCGTATCGATCCGCGAAACGCCGTTCAGCGCGTTTCAGCTTGCCTATGCCGTCGTGCTGGTCGGAGCCGGCCTGCTTGCTGTCTCTGTCCTGCTCTACGGACTTACGCACAGCCTGAGCCCCGGCGGCGTGCTCTGGGCGCTCATCGGCCTCGTGTCCTATCTTGCGGTATGGGTCTGGGGCATTCTGCTGGCGCAGAGCTACTAGCGAGTCCGTCAGGGCTCACGGCACGTCCGGATGCTCACCGGCTTCCCGACCTGAAGTGTCGATGAATGACCTTGTCGCCGGGCTTCAGGCCGAGTCGGCTGGCGGCGCCTCCGGCCAGCTCCAGGACGGCCGTGACCGATCCGTTCGAAGCGATGGTCCGTTCGGAAAAGGGCTCCGTCCGCTCCGCAATGCGATGGATCACGCCATCCGCACGAATGAAGACCATGTCGAGCGACACATAGGTGTTCCGCATCCACATGGTCACTTCCTGCGCCACCGGATAGGGAAACAGCATCCCCGTCCCCTCCGGGACACTTCGCCGGAACATGAGCCCGACCGACTTCTCCTCGGGTGTTTCGGCGACCTCGATCGAGATCTCGTGCGCACCGTTCGCCGTCACGATCGTGAGATTTTCCCGGCGCATCTTTGCATCGAGAGACGGGACGACGACGAGCATTGCAACCACCGCGGACAACAAAAGCAACAGGACCGCCCGGAGAGCGGTCCTGTTCGCAATGGCGCACATCGGCGGGATTGGCAACCTCTCAATGCTGCGACGGGAGGCCCGAGACAGGCCCATCCGGGCGCAACTCGGCCGCCATGCAGCCCTTGCAGCCGTAACCCCAGCGGACCTGGACGATCTGTCCCGGCCTGAGCTCGGTGAAGCCGAACCGGCGCAGCGTCTCCATGTGGACGAAAACGTCAGGGGTACCCTCTCCGCGCGTCAGGAAGCCAAATCCGCGGACCCGGTTGAACCACTTCACCATCGCCCGCTCCCAGTCACTCTCCGCTTGTACCACGACATGGGTACGCTGCGGGAGCTGGGAGGGATGGATGGCCGTGCTCTCATCCATGCTGAGGATGCGGAATGCCTGCAGGCCCTTGGGGCGGCGCAGCACCTGACAGTGAACGCGGGCTCCCTCGTACGCCGTCTGGTAGCCGCCAGCCCTCAGGCAGGTGACGTGCAGCAGCACGTCCGCGTGGCCGTTGTCAGGAACGATGAAGCCGTAGCCCTTGGATGCATCGAACCACTTGATTGAGCCGGCAACCTCGAACACGTCGAGACCGCCGATTTCCTCCAGGGACTGGACCTGATCGAGAGCGCCGCTGCTTTCGAGCATCTGTCGAGCCGAATCCGGATGATCGGGAGGTAGTTTGTTATCCCCCATTAGAACACCCCGCTACTTGGGTTTACGTGGACCTACTTGATGCGCCTGCCGAGCGAATCGCGTCAGAGGCCCTCTCCGCCGACTCGGCACTGGCAAGCGTTGCAAAATGTAACATCGCAGCCGCGAAGGGTCATAAGGAATTTACCATCAGTTAACATCCGTCCGGGGATAGAGAGCGCATATTGCATAACAATATACTTTCCTAAGACACTGATAGTTCTTTGCAAATATCCATCACGCAGATGCCTCTATCCCGACGTTTTCCCTGTGGGCGCCAAAGTGCCTCGCAAGGCCTGAAACGAGCTGTTCATGAAGTGCGGCCTCGCGAATCGCCTCGACTGATTCGAATCGGTTCCTGCGATGGCAAGCCGATTTTCGTCGGTCCGCCCCTCAACCAAGCAACCGTGCGTCCACGGGCTTTCCCCAACCTGTACCACCGCCGGACGGCATCGGCGGCGATTCCACGCCCTCACGCCGGCTTGACAGGCACAAAACCGTTGGCAGGACAGGCTTGTGCGGGCCCCTCGCGCAGCGTATGTCAACGGCAGCGGCTTGGATTCAGCATGGAGGCGACATGCGATATCTTCACACCATGGTGCGAATCAGCAACATCGACCAGAGCCTGGATTTCTATTGCGGCAAGCTGGGCCTTGAAGAGGTTCGGCGGCTGGAAAACGAGTCGGGGCGCTACACACTGGTCTTTCTCGCCGCTCCCGACGACAAGAGCCGGGCCGCAAGCGAACGTGCGCCGCTCGTCGAGCTCACTTACAATTGGGACCCGGAGGACTACGGGTCGGGTCGGAATTTCGGCCACCTCGCCTACGAGGTCGACGACATCTACGCCACGTGTGACCGGCTGATGAAGGCGGGCGTGACCATCAATCGGCCTCCCAGGGACGGGCGCATGGCCTTCATCCGTTCACCGGATGGCATCTCGATCGAGCTGCTGCAGAAGGGCGATGCCCAGCCGAAGCAGGAGCCCTGGGCTTCGATGCCGAATACGGGCACGTGGTAGCTGCTGGCGAGCCATAGAACAGGGCGGAGGTGTTCATCGTGGGTGGGTCGAGCGACGGGTCGAACGACTCTGCAATGGCCGTGCGCGCCGCTTCCCGGTTTGCTGCCGGACGCGCGCGCCCGGGACGTAGCGGGGCTCCAAGGAAACGCCCCGGCTCACTGGTGCTCACGGCGCTTGCCGTCGTTGCCGTGCTCGTCGGCATGCTGGTACTGATGCTCAAGCTCTCGTGAGCAACGGGGACTGACGAAACGCAAGCCACCGTCGCGCCACAGGCTCGAGGCGAGGCGGGTTATCCGCCTCGCAT
>JAEVZQ010000187.1 GCA_023392135.1 Pseudomonadota bacterium
GCGGACCGACGCCCCCAGGTAGGTGTTCATCGTCCGCTGCGCGCCGGCCGATGCCCAAAAATTCCCATACAGCACCTATCCCAGGCGGTCACAGGCTTCAAGTCCGCAGATGGCTGCACCCTGTAGATGCTTGTGATTGGGCGGCTGCGTCCCGGTGGGAATGGACGTTGTGCACAGGCGCGACAAACCGGCTCGCCCGCGGCCGAGGCTGGCGCTAGAAATCAGCATGCGGGGGATGGCACGAGACGCGTGCCTGATTGAAGAGGCCAGTCACCGTCAGGGGGCTTTTTGATGCGGACATACAGGCTGGAGTTTTGCGCGGGCTTTGCGGCGGCCGTGCTTCTGGGGGCTGTTGTGATAGCGATGATCGGCGTGCCGTCGACACAGGCTTTCGAAAAGCCGGAGAACGAGCGCGACGTCCTGAAGGCCTGCGAAAAGCGCCTCTGCGAGATCATCGTCAAGAAGGAAGCCAGCGGAGACGACCTTGTCTGTGCACTTTCCAAGACCTGGGCGAAGTCGAGCATCAAGGGCGGCATCGAGAAGAGGAGCCTGAGCTGGGGCTTCGGTGACGCCCGTTGCAGCGTCGACCTCACCGCCAAGCGTGATGTCATCCTTGGCGCCGTCACCAAGCCGGAACACGCGCTGGAGCTTCAGCCGCACACCGTCAAATGCGAGGTCGAGCGCGAGAGCGAGATCACGCCGATCAACGTCACCCTGGCCCCGAAAGTCACTTTCAAGGCGGGGAAAGCCGACCAAGCCTGGCTGAATGTGACCGCGATCGAGGCGCCCGCCGTCGTGAAGGGTGCTATCTGGACGGTGGCTCAGGTCGAGGACACCTTCGGACTGTTCCAATCCGACATGATCTCGGAGATCAACGAGTTCATCGAAGAGAAGTGCCCGAAAGCCCTGGCGGGACTGTGAGCTGCCCATGACGTCCGCGGTTATTGGCCAAGCGGGGCAGGGACTCGCCGCGTCACATTTGCCTGATACACTTCGAACGGGTTTCACCGATTCTGTGAGGAAGGCAATTGATGCGCAGGGGTGCCTTACGCACGATCGCGGCCGTTGTTCTGGCCGGATTTTCCGTTCCCGGAGTGGCCGCGGCGGCCACGCCGGGCTGCCAGAACACCGGCAGTTTCGACCGGTGGCTGGCCGATTTCCGACGCGAAGCTGCGGCGGCCGGCATCTCCCGGGCGACCATTTCCGAAGCGCTCGACGGCGTGACGCTCGATCGCGGAATCATCGCCCGCGATCGGCGCCAGACCTTCTTCGCCCAGTCTTTCCTCGACGTTGTCCAGAAGCTCGCCACCACCCATCGCATCCGGACCGGGAAGCAGGCGATGGAGCGGCACGCCGCCATCTTCCGGCGCGCCGAGCGGGAATATGGCGTGCCGGCGCCCGTGATAACGGCCTTCTGGGCGCTGGAGAGCGACTTCGGTGCCGGCATGGGCAAGCTGACCGTGCTGCGCTCGCTGGCGACGCTGGCCTACGACTGCCGGCGCGGTGAGATGTTCCGCGGTGAGCTGATGGATGCCCTTCGCATCATCGACCGCGGCGATCTCCGCCCAAGCCAGATGATCGGCTCCTGGGCCGGAGAGCTCGGCCAAACACAGTTCCTGCCGTCACACTACTACAAGCACGCGATCGACTACGACGGCGATGGCCGGCGCGATCTGCTCCGCAGCCCGGCCGATATCATCGGCTCGACAGCTGCCTACATCGGGCATTACGGCTGGAGACGCGGTGAGCCCTGGCTGGAGGAGGTCAGGGTCACCAGGGACCTCCCCTGGAAGGAGGCGGACATCGCGGTCACCCACCCACGGGCGCAATGGGCGAAGTGGGGGATTACGTATGCCAATGGCAAGGCGCTGCCACGGGACAGCATGCCGGCCTCGCTGCACCTGCCGATGGGCCGGAACGGGCCTGCCTTCCTCGCCTACCACAACTTCACGCAGGTTTACCTGCAGTGGAACCAGTCACTCTACTACGCCACCACGGCAGCCTATCTCGCCAATCGGCTCGATGGCGCGCCCCCCATGAGCAAGGGGCGTGGGCCAGTGGAGCAATTCGGTCTGGCCGAGACGCGTGAACTGCAACGGCTTCTCAATCGTGCGGGTTTATACGACGATGAGATCGATGGCATCATGGGCGCCGGGACGCGTGCGGCGGTGAAGCAGGCCCAGATCCGGCTTGGGCTGCCAGCCGATGCTTATCCGACGCCGGAGCTGCTCCAGCGGCTGCGGAGCATGTAGGGTAACGAGTGCGATAATCGAGAAATCCATCGGGGCTCGAGATTGGCTCTCGCACTGAATTCTCGATCTGAATTGCACTCGCCCTTCCCGGCGCTGCTGCGGCCGGCCGCCGTGCTCGAAGCTCGGGAGCGCACGATTTCGTCATCGGTTCGAAGAGGATGACATGTTGCTAAATGGCAAAGTCGCAATCGTTACTGGTGCCAGCCAGGGGATTGGCCGGGCCTGCGCCGAACGCCTGGCGCAGGAAGGCGCAAAGGTCGTGATCGCCGACATCAACGACGAGCTTGGTCCAAAAGTCGCCATGGGCATTACGTCTTCCGGCGGTGATGCTTTCTTCCATGGCTGCGACGTCGCCGAGCGGCTTGACGTGCACAACCTGGTCGCTGCCGCGCTCGAGCGCTATGAGCGCGTCGATATCCTCGTCAACAATGCGGCGGTGCTCGACGACAAGCCTTTCCTCGAGCTGGAGGAAGCTGACTTCGACCGGGTGATCCGGACGAACGTCAAAGGCAGCTTTCTTTGCGCGCAGGCGGTTGCCAAGCAACTCGTAAAGCAGATCACAGAAGGTGGTGATAAGGGCAATCCGGGCGCCATCGTCAACATGAGCTCCGTCAACGCCTGGTTCGGTCTGCCTGACCACGTCGCCTACACCGTTTCCAAGGGCGGAATTTCGCAGCTCACGAAGGCCATGGCGATCGCTTTGGCGCCGTATGGCATCCGCGTGAACGCGGTCGGCCCGGGGTCGATCATGACGCCGATGCTCGAAGAGGTGGTCAAGGACAAGGCCTTCCGCACCAAGGTGCTGTCGCGCACGCCACTGGGCCGCCTGGGCAAGCCGGAGGAGATCGCGGCCATCGTCGCCTGGCTCGCGAGTGATCAGGCGAGCTATGTGACGGGCACGACGGTGTACGCCGACGGCGGGCGGATGCCGCTCAATTATGTGATGCCGGTTACTGAATAGAGGTCGGGAATCCGAGAATTTGCTGCGGACCCGACGCGTTGCCGCATGCGGCCGGCCAGTGAAAACGCGAGTATAAGCTTCGGCGTTTAACTCCAATAATGTTGAGTTGAGGAGTTAATTAGCCATGCTAACTTTACGTAATCTGGCGGTTCTTGGTGTTTTCTTGGGAGTGTTGGGCTTTTCGGGAGCAGAGGCAGCGCCTCTTCCAGCGACACATACTCAAGCTTCACCTGAAGTTGTCCAGCTCAACCCGGTGCAGTACCGCCGTGGTGGAGAACCGGACTGGTATTATGGGCCCAAATGGGGTGGCTACCGCTCTGGCCCGTACTACGGTCCAGCTTACAGGTACTACGGCCCGCCGGCCTATCGCGCGGAGCCGCGCTGGTACTATGGGCCGAAATGGGGCGGCTATAGCCCTGGTCCGTACTACGGCCGGGGTTACGGGTACTACGGCCCGCCGGCCTATCGCGCAGAGCCGCATTGGTACTATGGGCCGAAATGGAGTGGCTTCGGCTGGTAGTCCGACCCGAGATAGGTCTTGGAGGGGCCTTGAGGGCCAGACAAAAAGCGCGGGGTGGCCGCATCAGGCGACCAGCCACGCGCTTTTCTCTGCGCCGTTACAACCCATGACTACAGTTGCCGCCGGCTCGTGCTGTCCGTGGCCGATCCCAAAGGAGTTGAACAAGGTCAGGTGTTGCTTTTCTCAGCCGGTTCACCCTCAGAGCCTTCGTCTTGCTCTTCTTCCTCCTCCTCCTTCGGAGCGGAGGTGCTGCCCATCTCCTTCAATCTGGCGAGCATGCGCGCTTCCTCTTCCGCGGGAGTCTCCTCGTGAGAGGGTTCCGGCTTCTCGTGGAGGATCTCGGCGGGCTTGACGGTCTCCGAGACGGGCAGCAGCGTGCCGCCGGTCTCGGCCGGCTCCATCTTGCGCTCCTTTTCCACGCGCCTGGCCGCCATCTCGACCTCAGTATCGAGATCGGTCTGTGAGCAAAGCCCGAGGGTCACAGGATCCTGCGGAACGAGGTTGGGCGAGTTCCAGTGCGTGCGATCGCGGATCTGCTGGATGGTCGGCTTCGTGGTGCCCACCAGCCGCATGATCTGGCTGTCCTTCAGCTCGGGATGGTTGCGCAGCAGCCACAGCACGGCGTTCGGCCGGTCGTGGCGGCGGGAGACCGGCGTATAGCGCGGCCCGCGCTTGGTCTTGACCTGGGGAATCTCGAGCTTGGGCTCGGCCAGTTGCAGCCGATAGCCCGGGTCCTGCTCGCCGCGTTTGATTTCCTCGCGCGTAAGCTGGCCAGTCGTGATCGGATCCATGCCTTTGATCCCGGCCGCGACGTCGCCGTCGGCGATGCCTTTGACCTCGAGCAAGTGCATGCCACAGAACTCGGCTATCTGTTCGAATGTGAGCGAAGTGTTTTCAACCAGCCACACTGCTGTGGATTTCGGCATCAAAGGTCTGCGGTCGCTCATATAGCTTTTTCCTCCTGCCTCCACGGCCGCCCGCGAAGACCTGACTATTCGGAAAATGAGGGGAGAATCCCTTGCTTATATAGGGCGCCTCCCCGAGGCGCAACGGCTGAGGCCGGCTTGCGAGGGCTGCGGCGCCGCGTTGCGGCGACACTCTTTCACATCGGAGGAGTCCCGGGCTCATTCGTTGTTGCAGTGCAAACATCGGCTGATTACTGTCCTCGGGCCTGGGTACCCCGGGGGTGACGTCCCTCTTCCGTTCGGGGCGCGAGGAGAAAAATCATGACCGTGCTGACACGGAAAACCTACTATTTCGAGGATCTTGAGCTCGGTATGGAAGCCAGCTTCCAGAGGCTCGTGACAGAAGCCGACATCAATGGCTTTGCCAAGGTGACAGGCGACCGGAACCCCGTCCATCTCGACGCCGACTACGCCGCCAAGACCATGTTCGGGGAGCGCATCGCCCACGGCATGCTGACGGCAAGCTACATCTCGGCGGCGTTCGGGACGAAAATGCCCGGTCCCGGCGTGATCTACATTTCGCAGACGCTCAATTTCCGCGCTCCGGTCAAGATCGGTCAGACGGTCATCGCCAAGGTCAAGGTCGTCGAGCTGTATC
>JAEVZQ010000298.1 GCA_023392135.1 Pseudomonadota bacterium
CGTCGTCCCGCACGGTCCGGCTGCCCACGAGAATGGCATCGCTCATTGCCCGCAGCATGTGCCCCTGGGCACGTGCCTCCGGCCCGGTGACCCAGACCGGCTTGCCTTCCGTCCCGCGGGGCACAGCGCCGTTGGCGGAGAGTGCCAGCTTGAGCTGGATGAACGGCCGCCGTTCGCTGACGCGCAGAATGTGCCCGCGGGTGACCCAGTCCGCCTCCTCGCTACGCACCCCGCGGGTGACGGAGATGCCGGCTGCGCGCAGCCGTTCGAGACCGCGCCCGGCCACTCTCGCGTCGGGGTCCTCGATGCCCACGACGACACGGGCCAATCCTGCCTCGACCAGCGCGTCGGCGCAGGGCGGCGTGCCACCGTGATGGGAGCAGGGTTCGAGCGAGACGTACATCGTTGCCCCACGCGCCCGCGAGCCGGCCCGGCGCAACGCCTCCGTCTCCGCATGGGGCCGGCCGCCGGGCTGGGTCCAGCCGCGCGCAATCAACTCGCTGGAGGCTTCGTCGACGATCACCGCACCCACGGACGGGTTTGGCGCCGTGGTCCCGAGCCCGCGACGTGCGAGCATGAGAGCGATGTCCATGAAGCGGTCATCCCGCTCGGACTGTGTGTCACTCGCGATCGTTCTGGCCATGGGACTCCTGGCCGGCGCCATTTCCTTTCGCGATCTCGGTCAGAACTTCTTGGAAGTCCGACGCCTCGCGAAAATCGCGGTACACGGAGGCAAATCGAACGTAAGCCACCGGGTCGAGGCCGCGCAGAGCCTCGCACACGATCTCGCCGATGGCGGAGGATGTCACCTCCGACTCCCCGGTGCTTTCGAGCTGACGGACGATGCCCGACACCATGCGTTCGATCCGCTCGGCTTCGACCGGTCGCTTGCGCAGGGCGATCTCGATGGACCGGGCCAGCTTGTCGCGATCGAACGGCACCTTGCGGCCCGATCGCTTCATAACCGTGATTTCCCGCAGTTGAACGCGCTCGAAGGTTGTAAACCTGCCGCCGCAATCCGGACAGACCCGCCGCCGGCGGATCGCCGCGCCCTCTTCTGTCGGGCGGCTGTCCTTCACCTGGGTATCACCGCTGCCGCAGAACGGGCAACGCATGGGGTGGTCTCCTCAGGGTCGTGAAGTCGTGAGATCGTGCGATCGTGAGTTGGTGACCCGCACGATTTGGCGATCTCACGATCTCACAACCTCACGTATCACTATAAATCGGGAACTTCCGGCAAAGCTCGATCGCTTCTTCGCGCACGCGCGCCTCGACGGTCGTATTGCCTTCCTCGCCCTTCTCGGCCAGGCCGTCCAACACGTCCGCAATCATGCGGCCGATGGCCTTGAACTCCTCGATGCCGAATCCGCGGGTCGTGCCCGCCGGAGAGCCGAGCCGGACGCCGGATGTGACGGTCGGCTTCTCCGGATCGAACGGGACGCCGTTCTTGTTGCACGTGATGTGGGCGCGTCCGAGGGCCCTTTCCGAAACATTGCCGGTTAGCTTTTTCGGTCTGAGATCGACCAGCATCAGGTGCGTATCCGTGCCGCCGGCAACCAGATCATAGCCGGCCGACTTGAGCACTTCGCCGAGCGCTGCGGCGTTCTCGACGACGGCCTTGGCGTAGGCCTTGAACTCCGGCCTCAGCGCCTCGCCGAAGGCAACGGCCTTCGCGGCAATAATGTGCATCAGTGGCCCGCCCTGCAGGCCCGGAAAGATGGCCGAATTGACCTTCTTCGCAATTTCCGGATCGTTGGTCAGGATCATGCCACCGCGCGGGCCGCGCAGCGTCTTGTGAGTGGTGGTGGTCACCACGTGGGCGTGGGGGACGGGATTGGGATGCGCGCCACCGGCGACGAGTCCCGCAAAATGGGCCATGTCGACCATCAGATACGCGCCGACCTCGTCCGCAATTTCCCGGAACGCGGCGAAATCGATGGTGCGCGGGTAAGCCGATCCACCTGTAATGATGATGCGTGGCCGGTGCTCCCTGGCGAGCGAACGGACCTCGTCGTGGTCGATACGGTGGTCCTGGCGGCGGACGCCGTAATGCACCGGCTTGAACCATTTGCCGGACATGTTGACGGGTGAGCCGTGCGTGAGATGTCCGCCCGCCGCGAGCGACAGCCCAAGTATGGTGTCGCCCGGCTTCGCCAGAGCCATGAACACGCCCTGGTTGGCCTGGCTGCCGGAATGGGGCTGCACGTTGGCAAAGGCGCTGCCGAACAGCTCCTTCGCGCGGCTGATCGCCAATTCCTCGGCGACATCGACGTATTGACAGCCGCCGTAGTAGCGCCGGCCCGGATAGCCTTCGGCATACTTGTTCGTGAGCACGGAGCCTGCGGCCTCGAGAACGGCGCGCGAAACGATGTTTTCCGACGCGATCAGCTCGATCTCGTAACGTTGGCGCGCCAGTTCGTCCGCGACGGCGCCGAAGAGCTCGGGATCACGTTCGGCAAGTGTTTCGGTGAAAAAGCCTGGCGATGCGTTTGGTCGGCCGGGGTCGGCGGTGCTCATGGTCATACTCTCTCGCGGGAAGACGGCGAAGCATATGCCGGGCGGTTGTGGCTAGGTCTGATGTGCGACATAACATGAGCATCAGCCGCCCAACAACCGCGCGGGGCGGCTTGGGACGTGATGGCGCGGGCCAACTCTCCGAAATACGTCCCGACTGCGGACTGCTACTCGGCCGCGATCCGGACGGGGCCCGATTCCAGCCCGAGCTCATCCCAAAGGATTGTAAGAGCCGATACGAGTTGATCGATGTCGCGATCGGAATGCTGCGGCGTCGGCGTGAATCGCAGACGCTCGGTCCCGCGTGGCACCGTCGGGTAGTTGATCGGCTGGACATAGATGCCGAAGCGGTCAAGCAGGGCATCGGATATTGTCTTGCAGAGCACGGGGTCACCCACCATCACGGGCACGATGTGGCTCGGGTTCTCCAGCACGGGCAGCCCGGCCCCGGTGAGCCGGCGCTTCAGCGTGCGGGCCCGCTCCCGGTGCTGCTCGCGCTCCACCATGCTCGATTTCAGGTGCCTCACACTGGTGAGCGCCCCGGCGACGATGGCGGGAGCCAGAGAGGTCGTGAAAATGAAGCCCGGCGCGCAGCTACGGATGGCATCGATGCAAGTGCGGCCGGCCGCGATGTAGCCGCCCATCACGCCGAAGCCCTTTGCCAGCGTCGCATTGATGATGTCGACCCGGTCGAGTACGCCGTCGCGCTCGGCGATGCCGCCGCCGCGCGGTCCGTACATGCCGACCGCATGCACCTCATCGAGATAGGTGAGAGCGCCATACCGGTCGGCCAGATCGCAGATCGCGGCAATCGGGGCGATGGTCCCGTCCATGGAGTAGACTGACTCGAAGGCGATGATTTTCGGCGTGCTGCGGTCGAATTTCTTGAGGTGGGCCTCCAGGTCGGCCAGATCGTTATGCCGCCAGATGCGCTTCGGCCCGCCGCCGTGCCGAATGCCTTCGATCATCGAGGCATGGTTCTTCTCGTCGGAGAAGATGATGGCGCCGGGAAGCAGCTTGACGAGCGTCGAGAGGGTCGCGTCGTTGGCGATGTAGGCCGACGTGAAAAGCAGGGCGGCTTCCTTGCCATGAAGCTCTGCGAGCTCCTCCTCCAGCTCCACGTGATAACGGGTCGTGCCAGAGATGTTGCGTGTGCCGCCGGACCCGGCGCCCGTCGCGTCCAGCGCCTCGTGCATGGCTGACAGCACAACCGGATGCTGCCCCATCCCCAGGTAGTCGTTGGAGCACCAGACCGTAATGGGCTGCTTCGAGCCGGAGCCGTAGTAGCTGGCGGCAGGGAACGCCCCGCAGTTACGCCTCAGGTCAGCAAACACGCGATAACGCCCTTCGGCCTGGATCGCCTCCAGGGCGTTCTGGAACCTTGCTGTGTAATCCACCGATCCCGTCACCTTGCACGAGCCTCTATGAGCTTTGACCCGGAGGAGGCTGTCAGTTCAACTTCCCCGATGTCGCGGCTCAGGTCCAGGCATTCGTGTGGAATCAAAGTCGCGCCCGAGCCACCTCCCTGAAAATGAAGCGTCCGAGCCAAAATAGCGCGTTGAGCTGGATCAAGAACGTCAGTAGGCCGCGGCCGTCTCCCCGACGCCGTCCTTCTGGTAGAGGTCCCGGCGGAACTGGACGACACCGTCCTCGGTAGCCCAGGCCGTGATGTAGGCCATGTAGATGGGAACGGGTTTTTTGAGGCTCACGTCTTTCCGCTCACCGGATTTCTTCAGCGCCAGCACGTTTTCAATGGTCAACCCACTGTCCCGCAACAGCCATGCGGCGAGCTCCTCGATACCCTGGACGCGGACGCAGCCGGAGCTCGCAGCCCGGAAATTGCGCCCGAAGGCGCTCTCTAATGGCGTGTCGTGGAGATAGACGGAGTAGCCGTTGTGGAAATTGATCTTCACAAAGCCGAGCGGGTTGTCCTTACCCGGCTGCTGTCGATAGGTGAGATTGTGAACAATGTCTGAGGACCAATTGATCTTCGCGCTGTCGAGCTTGCGCCCGTCCGCGCCGTAGGCATCGATCCCGTAGATCTGCAGCACGTCCTTGTCGCTCCGGGCCAGATCGCGGCCTTTGGGGATCAGATCCTTCGCGATGACGGTCGGCGGCACGGTCCAGATGGGGTTGAAGTTCAGCTCGTGGATGGTCGAGCGGAGGACGGGGGTCTGCCGGTCGATCTTGCCCACGACGCCCGCATGCCGGGAGACGACGCGATCGTTCTCGATCGCCTCGATCTGGGCTGCCGGTATGTTGACCAGCACGTACCGTCTGCCGGCCGATCGCGCCAGTGCACTCACCCGGTCGAGATTCGTCCGGAGCTGGCGGAGCCTGGCCGATGCCGGGACATTGAGGGCGCCAATGGTGCGGCCGTCGACGATACCGGTCGGCGCAAGCCCGTTCGAGGCCTGGAACCGCTTCACCGCGCGCTCGAGATAATAGTCGAAGTAGTCCGGATAGTTGGAGCCTTCCCGCAGATCGCCCGACATGAACAGCCGGTCGCGGAGCATCCTTACGGCCCGATCCGTCATTCCGGCCTGCAGCTTCATTTCGGGCAGCGGCTTCCAGCCGCCTTGCTCGACGATCGCGGTGTATCGCTTGATGGCCGTCTTCATCGGCTCGAAGTTGGCCGGGGAGATGGTGGGATAGCCGCGTGGCGGGTTCGCCTCCCATTCGCGGACGAAGGCCCGGTCGTAGGGCTGAGAGTAGCTGGGCACGTTGTCTGCAAAGGGATTCCAGCTCGCCCCGTCGTAAGCCGATGCCGGCACGCCGATCATCGCCGACGCCATGCCCCCCGCTGCCACGAAGCCAATCAGATGGGCCGCCCTCCGGCCGCTGAATGCCCGTACCGCCACCACTTCGTGCACTCCTCGCCTTTACTCGACCTCCGCCAGAATTCTAGTCACGCCAGTAAGGAGCATCAGCGTTAACGAATTCTGAGCGCGCGCGGCAGTTCTGGCCAGGAAAGGCATTCACGGCACGGCTTGGCATTCGCAGCAATCTATTAGCGGGATTGCCGCGCACCATTAGGTTCGGGCTGGAACTGCAGAGGCCCGACATTCCTCCAACGCAATGCTGCGGGGAAGTCACAATCTTGGCAGACTTGCCTTAATTCGGGGAAGCGATGCCGTGTGGCAACAACGAGCCCCGGCGCTCAGGCCAGGGCTCCCATGTGCAGCGATCTTGCGAGGCTGTGACGCCGTCAGAGCCGGTAGCGGATCTGGTCGGACCAGAACCGCTCGAGGCGCATGAGCACGCGGTTCAAATCCTGGAGATCATCGAAGCCGACCTCGCCGACGCTTCCCAAGGAGCGAAGCTGGCGGCGGTAGAGGCGGCGCACGGTTTCGCAGATCGCCTCGCCCTTGCTCGTCAGCCGTACACGCACGGAGCGGCGGTCGTGGTCGGACCGCTTGTAGTGAATGTAGCCTAGCTCGACCAGCTTCTTCAGATTGTAGGAGACGTTAGAGCCGAGATAATAGCCGCGCGTCTTCAGCTCGCCTGCGGTAAGCTCCTCATCACCGAGGTTGTGCAGAAGCAGCGCCTGAACCGGGTTGAGATCACAGCCGCCATTGCGGTCGAACTCGTCCTTGATGACGTCGAGCAGCAGCCGATGGAGGCGCTCGATAAGCCGCAACGCTTCAAGGTACTCCCCCTCGAGATCATTGTTCGATACAGGCGCTGGCTGCGCCTCGACCTGAATGAATGTCATGCCTGCCCCCGCGATTCCGTCCTAGGCCGGCC
>JAEVZQ010000301.1 GCA_023392135.1 Pseudomonadota bacterium
GTGCTGGGCATCTGAGCCGCCGCGGTCAAAACGGTTCAAACGAAAGAGCAGACAGGACAGGAAATGGCGGCTGATAACGTGCTCGTGCTGGTTCGTCACGGCGAAAGCGAATGGAACAAGCTCAATCTGATCACCGGCTGGCGGGACCCCGACCTTTCGGAGAAAGGCGTCGAGGAAGCGCGCCGGGCAGGGCAGCTCCTCAAAGCCGAGGGCTACAGGTTCGATGTCGCGTTCACCAGCTCATTGCTGCGCGCGCAGCACACGCTGGATCTCATTCTGGAAGAACTGGGCCAGTCAGGCCTCGTCACCCACAAGGAGCAGGCCCTGAACGAACGCGATTACGGCGATCTCGCGGGCCTCAACAAGGACGACGCGCGCCGCCGCTGGGGTGCCGAGCAGGTGCACATCTGGCGGCGCAGCTATGACGTCAACCCGCCCGGCGGAGAAAGTCTCAAGGACACCGCCGCGCGCACGCTGCCGTACTATGAGGAGAAAATCTGGCCGGAGGTGAAAGCAGGCCGCAGCGTCATCGTCGCCGCGCACGGGAATTCGCTACGGTCCATCGTCATGAAGCTCGATGGTCTGTCAGGCGAGGAAGTGACGAAGCTGGAAATCGCCACCGGCGTGCCCATCGTTTACCAGCTCGATGACGAAGGCCATGTAAAGTCCAAGCGCCTTCTTGGCTGACACCTCCCAGCATCAAACCTCGATCAGACCATACGGACGGCCGTTCGGCTTTCTGACGTGAGAGGCGACGTTGTAGACCGGCACGCCGGCCGGCGTCCGTCCCTCGTATTTGCCCATGTGGGCGTGGCCGTGAACGACCGCACGCACACTGTACCGGTCGATTGCTTCAGCGAGGCGTGAGGAGCCAAGGAACGGGAAGATCTCC
The DNA here is from genome assembly GCA_023392135.1 of Pseudomonadota bacterium. GTDB lineage: Bacteria > Pseudomonadota > Alphaproteobacteria > Rhizobiales > Hyphomicrobiaceae > ZC4RG25. Next base: position 893 of record JAEVZQ010000301.1, read on the forward strand.
AGCGGCTCGCCCGCGATCGTGTCCGTAACCGGCGCGTAATGAAGAATGACGAAAATCCGATCCGTGTGCAGCGCCCTAAGCCCGTTTTCCAGCCGCGTCGCCTCGTTCATGCTCTCTGCCACGAACTGCTTGATGGCCGGCTCTCCGAACGCCGTCAGCATCCGCCGGCCGAAGCCGCCCGCAAATCCCTTCGCCCCCACGAAGCCGACGTCCCTGATGACGCAGGTCTGGCCTTCGAGCAGCTTCACCCCGGCTTCGCGCAGGATCTTCCGCACCTGGTGCGACTTATCGGATTCGTGATCATGGTTGCCGACGACAGCCAGAACGGGGAGCGAGCACGCCCGGATGTCGTCGGCCAGAATCTCGGCCTCTTCCGCTCTACCCAAGTCCGTCAGGTCGCCCGCGAGAACGAGAACATCCGCCACCCCGCAGATCTCATCGAACAGCTCGCGATAGGGCCGGACCTGTCCTTCCTTCACGTGCAGATCGGCGAGGGCTGCGACCTTCAACTTACGAGGCATCGCTCGGACCACCTTTCCCGTTGAAATCCACGAAGCCCCAATCCTTCACATCGATGCTGTAATCCGAGCGCGCCAGCAGGCCGCCCCGGCAGACCCGTCTTTTCGAAGGCGGCATCTCGAGCTGGAGCCGCAGACGAGCCAACAGCTCGTACATGAGCCATGCAGGCACCACGTCCCGCTCCGAGGGATAAATCCAGCGGAACATGACGAGGTGCGACAGGAGGATCTCCCAGTGTGGCTCCATGTTCGATAGTAGGCGCTGCCAGTCGATCTCATCGTGCGCCCGCAGGATCAGATGGGCGACATCGGCGCCGTCGAAGCGATCATGCTGCTGGATGAAGCACTTGGACCAGACGAGCTCCGTCGGGCCAATGACCGGCGCGAGCACACCCAGGACTTCCGCCTGGCGTGCGTTGGCGATCCATTCGTCGGTTACGGGGGCACTGCCGCTGGGCGCGGCGAAGATCACATCGAGGTAGTGAACGCCCCTGCAGACTTTGCCGATCCAGAGCTCGTCCTCGACCGACACGGCGTATCCGCATCGCTTGAAGTGGGCGAGCACGCGAGGGTAATCGCCCGCTTTGCAGAAGACGTCGAGGTCCTTGGTCTCGCGCGTAATCCCGGTATAGGCGGCAAGGGCAAAGCCCCCGGCGACCAGAAACGGCACGTCACTTCGCAAAAGCTCATTTAGCGTGTCACGATAAAACGCCTCCGCGCCGGCCACCGTGACACTGGGCGTTGCTTTTGTTGCGACAACGGAAGGAGCTTGCCGTTTCGTAGCCTCGTCTCTTTCCGCCAAGAAGATTCGACCCTTGTCGAGTAACCGCCGCGCTCCCGCGCAGCAGCTTGCTGATTGCACCGTCCGAAACCATGCCTGACCAACGACCGTCTGCTCGCGAGGTTCCGGAGCGTATCGGCGCCGTTGATCGGAAATCTCCATGAAACCGAGTGCGCTTTGTCAGCGGCTCAAACCTGCTGCCGATGCCGCTGCGGCCGAGAGGTTGTGAGATCTTGACAGCGCCGCCCCGGCGGCCACAACGCACGTCAGCCGACATACCAGGGGAGGAGCCTGACATGCCTGACCTCGACCGCTCGCCCGCAGCCGACCGCGCGCGTCTTATCGAAATCGTAAAGGCGCGATCTTTCGAGAGCGGAAGGGAGGTGAAACTCGCGTCCGGTCGCACGTCGACATTCTATTTCAATCTGAAACCAACGATGCTGCACGCCGAGGGCGGGCTGCTGATCGCCAATCTCATTCTCGACCAGCTCGAAGATGTTCCCGCCCGGTGGATCGGCGGACTCGAGATGGGCGCGGTGCCCATTGCTGCGGCGGTGGCGGCGGTGAGCCCCATCCGGCATCGACCCGTTTCAGCGTTCTTCGTGCGCAAACAGGCAAAGGAGCACGGCACGCGGAGCCTAATCGAAGGGCTGGCGCCCGGCGAGACACTCAGCGGTGCCGAGGTGGTCGTCGTGGAGGACGTTACGACGACGGGCGGATCGGCGGTCAAGGCAGCGGAAGCGGTGCGCGCCGAAGGCGGCAAGGTCGTGCGGGTGATCACGATCGTCGACCGGCTGGAAGGCGCTGAGGACGCGTTCCGGGCTGCGGGGCTTGCGTTCGTGCCATTGCTGACGCTTGATGACTTCCGTTGACCGTAGGGGGCTGCTGCAATGAACGTGAATGACGAGATCCTCGCCCGGTTTGCCGATCTTGCCACGCCGACGCTCGCCAATGCATTGGATGACGTCGGGTTCGACGGCGTAATGACAGGCATCGGCCAGGTCGTCCCGGGAACCCGTTGCCACGGACGCGCCGTCACGGTCACGCAGGCCAGCGGACCGCGTGACAGCTTCACCTCGGAGGACTTCAAGGTCGGGCACATGATCGAGGCGGCGGGGCCGGGCGATATCGTCGTGATCGACAACGGCGGCCGCGCGGTCTCCACCTGGGGCGGGCTGGCAACGTTCGCCGCAAAGGTGAAGGGCATCTCCGGGCTAGTCGTCGACGGCGGCGTGCGGGACCGCGAAGAGATGGAGCAGCACAAGCTGCCGGTCTTCACGCGCCATATGACGCCGCTCACCGGGCGCACCCGCATCCGCATCACCGGGATCAACGAGACGGTTCAATGCGGTGGCGTTCGCGTTCGTCCGGGTGACATCATCGTGGCCGATGGGTCGGGCGTGGTCTGCATCCCGGCTGAGCACGCGGAGCAGGTTGCTGAGCTTGCCCACCGCTACGCTGCGGACGACCGGCTGGCCGAAGCGGAGCTGGCCAAGGGCCTCTCGTTCCGCGAGGCGATGGCGAAGTTCAAGCGAATCTGATCAATCGGATCCCCACCCTGTCACAGGCGGGAGGTCAATGGGCCATGAAGACCGGCAACTCGGTGTTCGACAGGATATGGCTCGTCGCGCCACCGAAGATCATCTGCCGCAGCCGGCTCTGGGTGTAGGCACCCTTGAGGAGCAGATCGGCGCCGAGCCGCTGGGCTTCTTCGAGAATGGCCTCGCCGGGCTTGCGTCCACCCGGCAACGCGGTCAACTCCCGCGCCTCGATGCCGTGCACGGCAAGGCAATCGGCCAGCTCCTTGCCGGAAGGCCCGGGCGAAACCGCGCCTTCGACTGTAAGTACAGTCACCTCGCGTGCCTTGAGCAGCAGCGGCATGGCATAGGCCACCGTGCGTGCCGATTCGGAGCTGCAGTTCCAGGAGATGACGATGCGCTCGCCCAGTGAGCGGGGCGCCTGCGGGGGCGCAATCAGCAGCGGCCGGCCGCTTTCGAACAGCACCGATTCGAGCGTCGTCATGCGCGGACCGGCCGTGCCGGCCTGAGGCCGGCCGACGATCGTCAGGTCATAGACCCGCGCGAGGCTGGCCAATCCCGCATCGTCCACAGGGTCGATGGCCCGCCAATGATGGCGCGGGCGCTGGCCTTCCGGTCCCGCGGACTCGCTGGCGAAGTAGGCATCGAATATGCGCCGCGCCGTCGAGAGGATTTCCAGGTCCTCCTGCTCGGCCCGCGGAAATGTCACCGTAACAACGGGGTCCGGCCCCACGACGGAGATCTGCGGTAGCCGCAAGGCAATGCCCTCGACCGTGCCTCCGAACCGGCTCGCGAGCCGGTTCGCGCAGTCC
>JAEVZQ010000313.1 GCA_023392135.1 Pseudomonadota bacterium
GTGGATCACGTCATCTGCAATGCCGAGAAGGTGAACCGCGAGACCTTCCAGGGCCTGAGCTTGGCGAGCAGCGAGCGCGTGCAGGTCAACGACATCATGAGCGTGCGCGAGACGGCATCGCACCTCATTGACGGGTTCGGCACGCGCGCCCGGGCCTACGTGCAGGTGCAGAACGGCTGTGATCACCGCTGCACCTTCTGCATCATCCCTTACGGTCGTGGCCCCTCCCGCTCCGTTCCGGCCGGCGAGGTGGTCGCGCAAGTGCGGCGTCTCGTCGAGTCGGGCTACCTGGAGGTGGTCCTTACGGGCGTCGACATTACCTCTTATGGACAAGACTTGCCTGGGCAGATGTCGCTGGGCCGCCTGGTCCGCCAGATTCTGCGCCATGTGCCCGAGCTGAAGCGCCTACGCGTCTCCTCCATCGACCAAGTGGAGGCAGACAAACACCTGATGGATGCAATTGCCGAAGAACCGCGATTGATGCCGCATCTGCACTTGTCACTTCAGGCAGGCGATGACCTCATTCTGAAGCGGATGAAGCGCCGCCATCTGCGGAGCGATGCGATCCGGTTCTGCGAGACGGCGCGGCGGCTCAGACCTGACGTCGTCTTCGGCGCTGATCTGATTGCTGGATTTCCCACTGAGACCGAGCAGCATTTCGAGAACACGCTGCGTCTCGTCGAGGAGTGCGGGCTGACTTACCTTCACGTTTTCCCATTTTCCCCGCGAAAGGGCACGCCGGCAGCACGAATGCCGCAAGTGAGCCGGAACGCCGTGAAGGAGCGCGCGGCCCGGCTTCGCAATCTAGGCAGCTCGGTTCTCGCCCGGTTCCTGGCGCAACAGCACGGCAGCGTCGTCGAAGTTTTGACGGAGCGGGCGAATGTCGGCCGCACGTCCCAGTTCGCAGAAGTCAAATTGTCCGGAGAAGTCCCGGCAGGCGCCCTGGTGAGCGTCAAAGTCCGAGGAGATGATGGCCAGCGCCTCGCCGGAGAGGTGCTCGCGGGATGAGCATGAAGCCGAAGAAGGGTAGACTTTTCGATCGCCTGTTCGGCCGCGGCGAGAAGCCTGCTGAAGGCGAGCCGGAGCTCGAGCCGCACGAGGCCGCGGAGCCTGCTGAGGCGGAGCAGCCGCAGCTCTCCGATCAGCAGCCGGAATCCACTGAAACGACAGCGCCTGCATCGCCCCCTGCAGAGTTTGAAGCGGAGAAAGCTTTCGAGCAGGAGCCGCTCGAGGAAGCGGAAGTCGAAACGGCTGCCGTCGCTGCCGAGCAGCCCAAAGCCAAGCCGAGCTGGTTCGATCGCCTCAAGGCAGGACTGACGAAGACATCGAGCCGCCTGTCCGAAGGCATCACGGGTGTTTTCGCCAAGCGCAAGCTCGACGCGGATACGCTCGATGATCTCGAGGACCTGCTAATCCAGGCAGACCTTGGATTGGAGACTGCGGCCCGCATCACCGATGCCCTTTCCGAAGGCCGGTACGACAAGAGCATTTCGCCTGACGAGGTGCGCGCGGTCCTCGCATCCGAGATCGCCAAGGTCTTGGAGCCTGTCGCTGAGCCGTTGGAGATCAAGGCGGCTGCCAAGCCCCACGTAATCCTCATGGTCGGCGTCAACGGCACCGGCAAGACGACCACGATCGGCAAGCTCGCGGCAAAGTTCATCAGGTCGGGCAAGAAGGTCATGCTGGCTGCCGGCGATACGTTCCGCGCAGCTGCCATCGATCAGCTCAAGGTCTGGGGCGAGCGGACGGGCGCAACGGTCGTCGCGCGCGATGTCGGCGCCGATGCCGCCGGGCTTGCGTTCGATGCCCTCACGCAGGCGCGCAAGGACGGCTTCGACGTCCTTCTCATCGACACGGCGGGCCGGCTGCAGAACAAGCAGGCTCTGATGGACGAGCTCGGCAAGGTCATCCGAGTGTTGAAGAAGATTGATTCCTCGGCGCCTCACGACACCCTGCTTGTGCTCGACGCGACCACCGGCCAGAACGCTCTCGACCAGGTGCAGGTCTTTCAGAAGCAGGCCGATGTCAGTGGTTTGGTAATGACTAAGCTGGACGGTACGGCTCGGGGCGGAATTCTCGTTGCCATCGCAGCCAAGTACGGCCTGCCGGTGCACGCGATAGGTGTCGGTGAAGGGATAGACGACTTGCAGGCGTTTGATGCGGGCGAATTCGCCCGGGCCATAACGATTGCGTAGACAGCTTGTTCACAACGATCAGGGGAGGCAGCAGAGCGGGACGATGAACTGGTTGAGGCGTATCTATCCGTTCAACGCCGAGCAGACCGTCAATATACTCAGTGAGTTCGGGCCTTTGGTGACCATGTTCATCGTCAATGCGATGTACGGGATCAGCGCCGGTACCTGGGCTTTGATCATAACGACCGGCATCGCGATAGCGACGATGCGTGTCGTGCTCCGACGGTTTCCGGCATTCCCCATCATCGCGAGCAGTGTGACGATTGCCTTCGGAGGGCTGACACGGGTCACTGGCGATGCCATGTGGATTCAGATCAAGGTCACGATCTTCAACCTGCTGTTTGCTGCGTTCCTGTTCGGCGGCCTCTGGATGGGGAAGAACTTCTTCCAGTACGTCTTCGAGAGCACGTTCCACTATTCAAAAAAGGGCTGGGATCGCTTCACGTTCAGTTTTGCCTGCTTCTTCCTGTTGACGGCCGTTCTGAACGAAATCGTTCGCCTTACCTTCGACGACCATTCGATCTACAGCCTACTCGGCTACCAGATGGACGGCGTGAACGTCTGGATCCTGTTCAAGGTTGCGTTCATCATGCCGGTGAGCGGGCTTTACGCGTGGTGGCTGACGCGCCTGATGCAGAAGTATCGCATCCCGGCCGATTCAGGCAGTCGAGCTGCCGAGACGCTCGCATCCGCCGCCAAGCGGATTGGTCGCAAGCAAGGGCCGGCGGCGCAAAAGGCTTGATCGCCGTTCCGCTCGCGCACTCCGCAGTCCCACTGACGTGAGGTCCTCCGTGTCACAGCAATCGGCAATGAAAGAGGAGCCAGCCCGGAGCGAGCGGGCTCAGCTGCTCAAACTCGGGCTCGAGGTGGCGCCGATCGCGGTTTTCTTTCTGGTGAACAGCCAGCGCGACATCTTCTGGGGCACCGGCGCCTTCATGGTGGCGACCATCATCTCCCTGCTGGTCTCGCGCAGTGTGCTCGGCCGCATACCGGTCATGCCCCTCGTGTCCGGTATCTTTGTCGTCACTTTCGGTGCGCTGACGCTCGTCCTGCAGGATGCGGTGTTCATCAAGCTCAAGCCTACGATTGTCAACGCGCTGTTTTCGATCATCCTGTTTGGTGGCCTATTGTTGGGCCGTCCACTCTTACGGTACCTGATGGGAGATGTGTTCCAGCTCACGGATCGAGGCTGGATAATTCTGACTGCCCGGTGGGCCTTTTTCTTCGCCGTCCTGGCAGTTCTGAACGAGATCGTCTGGCGGAACTTCTCGGAGGCCTTCTGGATCAGCTTCAAGATCTGGGGAATCATGCCTCTCACGATGGTCTTCGCGCTGGCCCAGATCGGCGTTCTGAAGCGGTATCAGGCGGAACACGGATCAAGTTGAAGATCCTGGGAATTCTCGCCCTCCGAAACCCTGCATCCCGATTATCGAATTGATTTTTGCGCCTGGTTCAACAATCTTAATCTGGACGCGGATAGTTTCGTGTGGTCATTTCGATTCGCCAACAGGCAAACCAAATCATGAGCTTACCGGAAGATCCGGTGAGAGTATCTGGGCGGGATTGATGTCGCGAGACTCATCACAGGGCCGGCTGGACCGGTCCCCAATTCATCTGTTGCATCGCGCAAGTCAGTGTGCGAGCGACATTTTTCAGGGGGAGATCGCAGGGGATCTGACCCCGCGGCAGTTCGCAATACTCCTTACGGTGGCGCAGAACGAGGGCCTCAGCCAGACGCATCTGGTCGAGCGCACCGGCATCGACCGGTCCACGCTGGCCGATGTCATCCGGCGGATGCTGAAGAAGGGGCTGCTCCAGCGCCGCAGGACACGTGAGGACGCGAGGGCTTACGCAGTTCGGCTGACGGATGAAGGTTGGCGCGTTCTGAAAATGGCTGAGCCGCTTGCGCGTCGCGCAGACGAGAGGCTTCTTTCCGTGCTGTCCAATGCCGAAAGGGACCGCTTCGTGAAGGGCCTGACCGAAATCGTGCGCTCGCTCGAGGCCGACGAGAATCTGCGCGACCGGACCAAGTCGGCCTGAGTACTGCGGGAACCATAAAACAGGGCAGGCGATTGGGTCGCCTGCCCTTGTCGTTTGGCACCGATCCCTCAGGCGTCGCTGGCAGGCCGCTTTTGCATGAAGGTTCCGTTTGATCAGCGTCTCGGCGA
>JAEVZQ010000342.1 GCA_023392135.1 Pseudomonadota bacterium
CGGAACAGGATCTCGCCCATCCAGATGAAAAGCGGCAGGGCTGTCAGCGACCAGCTGCTCACGGCGCTCCAGATCGAGGATGGCATCACGAGATCAATCGGCGCCTGGACGAGCAGCATGGCGATCATCGCCACTCCCGCCAGCGCGATGGCGATCCAGATGCCACTGGCGAGCAACCCGAGCAGCGCGACGATCAGAACAGGGCTGTAGTAAATGGCATCCATTCGCCGGCTACTCCGTATAGGCCTCGGTATTCTCAGCCGCCATGTAACCAGCTTCCCGGCCGCGAATGATCAGAATGAACTCGTGCAGCAAAGCGACAACGAACAGCACCGCACCCGCTGCCATGCTCAGCTGCGGAATCCATAGCGGCACCGGTATCATACCCGTGGAGACGTCATTGAATTCGTAGGACTCTATCACCATCCGCACGGAAAAGAAGGCGAACATTCCGCTGAGGACGATGGCGGTGCCAAGGCTCCAGATTTCGAAAATGTGCCGGATACCCGGCGGCAGCCGCGTCAGCAACAGATTGACGCGGATATGGCCGCCGGTGCGCAGCGTATGCGCCAGCGCGAAGAATATCGAGCCGGCCATCGCAAATCCTGCGAGCTCGCCCGCATCGACGATCAGCACGCCGACCAGCCGGCCCGCGATCTGGGCCAGCGTGAGCAGCGCGATCGCCACCATGCACAACGCGGCGAGCACAGTGCCCGCCGCGTAGATCCGGTTCAAAGCCGTCAGCATCACACCAATCGATCAGTTCTTACCGCGGAACTCGTTCATGATCTTCTGGCCGTCCGCGCCGGCACTCTTGACCCACTCGTCGATGAGCGTGTCGCCGATCTTGCTCAGTTCTGCCATCAACTCAGGCGAGGGCTGGCGGACTTCCATGCCGTGCTCCTTGAGTGTGTCGACGAGCTTGCCGGTCTCACTGGCCGCGAGTTCCCAGCCGTGTTCCTCGGCGGCCTTGCTGGCGTCGAGAACGGCCTTTTGCGTCTTTTCGTCGAGGCGGCTGAACATGCGCTCGTTGACGACGACGATGTTCCACGGAGACATCGCCCGTACTTCATAGAAGTACTTCACGAAGTCCCAGGCCTGCGTGTCGACGCCCGTTGCCGGCGACGTGATCATCGCCTGGATGACGCCAGTCGAGAACGCCTGCGAGACCTCCGACTGCTGGACGGTGACGGGGATGGCGCCCATCAGCTCGGCAAGCCGGCCAGTGACCGGGTTGAACGCGCGGAACTTCAGGCCCTCGAAGTCCTTCGTCGAGTTGACCTCCTTGTCGACGTAGAACGAGTTCGCCGGCCAGGGCACGACGAACAGCAGGCGCATGTTCTGCTTCTTCAGGATCTCTTCGAGGTAGGGCCGGGTGATGCCCAGAAGCTTACGCCCTTCATCGAAGTTCTTGGCGAGGAAGGGAATGGAATCGACGCCGAAGATCGGATTCTCGTTCGAGTGCATCGACATCAGTAGCTCGCCGATCTGCACCTGGCCCGTTTGCACGGCGCGCTTCACTTCCGGCTGCTTGGTGAGCGAATCTTCGGGCTGAACGACGATCTCGAGCTTGCCGTCGGTCGCCTTCTTCACCTCGTCGACGAACTGCATCACGTTGCGGGTGAAGTAGTTCCGCTCATTCGAGCGAACCGGCATGTTCCACCGCTCCGCGAAGGCGGCGGTGCTTGCAACCAGGGTTGCGGCTACGCTGCCGGCAACGAGCAGAGATTTCACAGTTCTATTCACGTACAGTCCTCCAGTTTAATGAAGCTTTTTCGAGATGAACCGGCTCAGAGATCCGATCTGGCGAGATCCCAAAGGAGCCGATACGTGGCCTTGGAGACGACTTCCGCGCCGGGCTGGCTGAACCGGTCATTCATGAGAGCGCGAACGGGGTCGAGATCCGAGCCGTCGATCAGCACGTACCAGTCGGCGGCGCCAGGCTTTGGGGCGTCGGGGTTCGTCAGATTCTGAGAAAGCACCGGATCGCTCTCGATCAGATGCATGGAGATGATGCCCGGCAGCTTTCCGGGATCGAGAAGCGCGCGCACCCGTTCGCGCAGCGCGCCCTTGTCCGCATCCGCGCCGGGCCGCAGCCGCACCACCCCGAGCACGCCGCCGCGTCCCTGGCCACGGCTTACCGTAATCCTGCCGACGGCACGGCCGGGATTGCGGAACCGCGAGATGTGGTGCTTCGACCAGTCGGTCTGATTGGCGAGGACTTTCTTGTAGGCCGGGCTGCTCAGCGCCTCGAACGTGTCTGTCGAATAGGTGCAGAAGTATTTCGTCGGAGCCTCTTCCGCGATCCAGCGCCGGGCCTCGATGAATCCCTCGATGCCGACACGCTCTGCCAAATGCTCGCGATCATACCAGAGGTTGAAGTCTGCTTCTTCGGCGGGATCGACGTCCATCGACGTGATGAGCATTCCCCTTCCGATCAACGGCATCAAATTTCCCCGTCAGTTTTTGTGAGATACCGCAAGCGCTAAGGCCAGCCTCTGCCAACACAGCGCATTGGAGAGCGTATGTCTAGCCCAGCGTCTTAAGATAGCTTGGTAATGCCATAAGTCTAAACGGTCCAGCACGAAAAATGGGCGCGCCCGCTCGGTCATGGAGCAGTAATCGCGCGGTAAGCGGACGCAGGTCTTCGAGGTCCGCCGTTTTTCAACAGCTCTCGTCGGTCGAGGCCACCCCTTAGATCGGCGACATGGCGATCCCCGAAGGCGACAAGCCGCTGTATGGAAGAGGTCCTATCAAGCAGCGGGGCAGCACTGAGCACGCTAGTGGAGGAATAGATGGCAATCGCCAAAACAGATGACGGCGTCGAGCTCTATTACGAGGAAACCGGCAGTGGGGTGCCGATCGTCTTCGTCCATGAATTCGCAGGCGACCTGCGCAGCTGGGAGCCTCAGATGCGCCATTTCGGCAAATGGTATCGCTGCGTGGCGTTCAACGCGCGCGGATACCCGCCGTCGGCGGTGCCTCCGAATGCGAGCTCCTATTCCCAGCAGAGGGCCGTTGCCGACATCGTCACGGTGATGAACCACGCTGGCATCGATCGTGCGCACGTCGTCGGTTTGTCGATGGGCGGCTTCGCAACACTTCATCTGGGCCTCGGCCAGCCCGAGCGCGCCCGCTCTTTGTGTGTTGCCGGGGTCGGTTACGGGGCTGAGCCGGAGAAGCAAACGCTCTTCCAGCACGAGTCGGAAGTGGCTGCTGCGTTCCTGCTCGAGCACGGAATGAAAGCCTTCGCCGAAATGTACTCCGTCGGGCCGACGAGGCTGCCGTTCAAGAACGGCGATCCGCGTGGGTTCGCGGAATTCCGGACGCAGCTCGAAAGTCACTCGGCGCTCGGCTCGGCGAACACGCAGCTCGGCGTGCAGCGCAACCGGCCGAGCCTCTACACCCTCACCGATGCCCTTCGCAAGCTGACCGTGCCGACGCTCATCCTCAATGGCGATGAGGACTTTCCCTGTCTCGCGCCCGGCCTCATGCTGAAAGCGACCATCCCGTCGGCGGCTCTGGCCGTGATACCGAACTGCGGGCACACCATGAATCTGGAAGCGACGGAGGAGTTCAACCGGACCGTCGGTGCCTTCCTGATGCAGGCAGACAGTGGGCGCTGGCCGGTACGGCAGCAGCAGGAGGCCGGCGAGAGCATCACCGGCATGTCGGCCCACGCCGGCTCGGTGCGCAAATGACAACGCTCATCACAGGGGGCGGCGGTTTCGTCGGCCTGAACATAGCCGAGCAGCTGCTGGAAGCCGGCGAGGCCGTGGTGTTGTTCAGCCTGCAGGCGCCGCCGGATTGGGCCATGCGGCGGCTGGCGATGCTCCCTTGCCGACTGTCTGTGGAAACCGGCGACGTGCGCAACAGGGGCGCTCTGCTGGACACGATGCGTGCGCACCGCATTCGGCGCGTCGTCCACGGCGCAGCCATTACGGCGGCCCTCAGCCGGGAGGTGGAGCAGGCCGCTCTGATCGCCTCGGTGAACTTCGGGGGGACGATCGAGGTGATGGAGGCGGCACTCGAGCACGGCGTCGAGCGGTTTGTTCAGCTAAGCTCCGGTTCGGTCTTCGGGCCCAGCGTGAAGCGAGACGGCTGGCTGGATGAGGAGGCGGACGTCCCCGTACCGGAGTCTCTTTACGGCATCACGAAATATGCCTCCGAGCGAGCGGCTCTTCGCTACCGTTCTGCGCGGGGGCTCGATGCGGTGGTCGCCCGTCTGGGCGTGGTGTTCGGGCGCTGGGAGTATGACACGGGTGTCCGGGATACGCTCAGCATCCCCCTGGCGCTCACGCGGCTCGCGGAGGCCGGATCGCATGCCGCGTTCGGAGAGGACCTGCCCAACGACTGGGTGTATGCGAGTGACGTCGCCGATGCAGTGATCCGCCTGCTGCGCGCGCCATCTCTCCCGCAGCCGCTCTACCACGTGGCCAGCGGCCAGCGCTGGTCGGCCTCCTCCTGGTGCGACCGGCTGCGCGAGCGCTTCCCGTCATTCTCTTACGAGGTCGTGTCGGATCTGAAGAAGGCGAACGTCGGGAGGCAAACGCCAGTCCCGCGCCCGCCATTCTCGATCGCAAGGCTGCAGGCCGACACAGCCTATCAGCCGCGGTTCCTGGAAGCGGAAGCCTTCGCTGACTACATCGCATGGCGCGCCCAGACGGCCGACCGGGCCAGTGCCGGCTAGCCTAGCCAACCCAAGCTGCCGCGAGCCGTCATTCCCAAGTGCGACAAGCGGTTCTTTCGCGCATGCGCAGCTTTGAGCTTGCTTGGCCCTTGACCTCGCGGCGAAAAAACACCAGAAACCACTCTATTCTGGTCGGGCGGAGCGTAGCGCAGCCTGGTAGCGCACTTGCTTCGGGAGCAAGGGGTCGGGAGTTCGAATCTCCCCGCTCCGACCAACACTTAGCCCCAATTTTCAGCATTCACAGCACCCGAGGGAAATGGGCGGCGGATCTCACTCCGAGGCTACCTCGAGGAGCTGGGCGCCGGCATCGGTCGACCGCTGTTCTACCCGCGCTATCTCGCCGTAGGCTCACCCTGAAATTAATTGTGTTCTCGACGCTGATGCACGCCTGAGCTTGCGACGCCCCTGTCTGCACACGACATGCCCAGCACAGACGCATTGCCTGGATCAGGTGGGTGCGAGAGGGGGAAAGACCGCTTCGTGAGTCAGGCGGAGCAGCGCATGCAGCGCTTCAAAAGGCGAGCGCTCCCGGAACTCGGACCGGGCGTCAGGAAGGCCGAACCTGGCGCGCGGAAGACCGGCGGAAACCAATGGAGCTTGGAGCCTCTTCTTCGCCTGGCGCTCGCTCCTGATCTGCTCGTCGATGTCGGTGTCGCTGGTGGGACCCCGGAGCTTTACGACTTTTTTCCGGACTGCCCACTCGTTCTGATCGAGCCGTTTCCGGAACAGATTGGACCAGTTGCGAGGCCCGCTACCATCATCGGGAAGGCTGCTGGTGCCCGCACCGGGGTCGTCGATCTCCATTTCAATCCGCGCAAGCCACACCAGTCGAGCCTGTATCGCCGCACGATACATGATGGCAGCGTGCGCCGGGCAGAGATGGATACGCTCGACAATATGCTAGCGGATCATCCCGGCCAGCGATTGGCGGTGAAGATCGACGTCGAAGGTGCGGAGCTGGAAGTCCTGGAGGGAGCCCCCAGAACGTTGCTGCGCACCATCTGCGTCTTCGTAGAGGTAAATATGGGCTACCTCTTCGAGTGCCAGCGCAATCCACTGCCCAAGGTAGACTGCCTGATGAAAGGGGCCGGCTTTACCCTTTACCGCATCATGGATGCAACCATGGTCGGCAGCGCCGCGAGCGTGCAGATAACCAAGGCCGATTTTTGCTACGTATCGAACGGGCTGCTGGCCTGATGACCTATCTGCGCTCGCGGTCACGCTGCCAGTAGACGAACAGCACGGTGACGACGGCGGTGAGAATGATGGTGGCCTGGTT
>JAEVZQ010000357.1 GCA_023392135.1 Pseudomonadota bacterium
GGGCTGATGGACGGCTCAGTCTCGACGCTGGCTCCACTGTTCGCGGCTGCGTTTGCGACCCACAATACGTGGGAAACATTCCTGGTCGGCATGGCGGCCTCGGTCGGCGCCGGAATATCCATGGGCTTTGCCGAAGCACTTTCCGACGACGGCTCGATGACGGGCCGTGGCCGGCCCTGGATTCGCGGCGTGATTACCGGCCTCATGACCACCCTCGGCGGTGTGGGGCACACGTTGCCTTATCTCATCGCGGACTTCGGGTCGGCGACGGCCCTAGCCATCGCGGTGGTGCTCGTCGAGCTATGGGCCATCGCCTGGATCAGGGCCCGCTACATGGACACGAGATTTCTTCAAGCGGCCTTCGAGGTCGTCATCGGCGGGCTCATCGTCTTCGCGGCGGGCATTCTCATCGGCAGCGCTTAGCGGCGCTGCCCCGTCTTCTTCGTCTGTTTGGTAAGAGTAAGCGGGCAAAGCTCCGCCTGAAATTCTCCTATAATGTTTGTTTATCTGCTTTCACCGTTAATCGTCTTTAACAAATTCCCGTGATTTCTGCAGCCGACTCCGCGACTCTCGCATCATGGATGAGAAGGCGGAAAGTGATCGTAAACCATTGTCGGACCGCCAGGGCTCGACTGCCTTTGCCATTCGGCTGAAGCAGCTCAGGGTTCTGCGCGGCTACCGCACTGCGCGCGCTTTTGCTCAGGCACTGCAAATCGACGAGAACCGTTATACGCGCTGGGAACGCGGTGAGGTCGAGCCCAGCGTCGCGATGCTGGCCAAAATGGCGGAGGTCTTGAACCTCCCGGTCGACATTCTCGTCAGCGGCGGAGATGTTGCCGCGGGGCTGCCTTCGCCCATGGTGACACGGGAATCCGGGTCGCGCGTTGCGACCCGCCATGGCAGGTTCGAACAGCCCGGCCTGCAGGAGGAAGCCAGTCGCTTTACGCTCGAGCGCACGCCAGAGGAACTCAGCCAGAAAGTTCTGATCGCCTCCCGAACGTACCTCATGTCGCTGCTCGAAAGGCGCGTTGCCGGCATGGGCCAGCACGAAATCGATGCGTTCATCGCGAAACTCACCGCTGCTCCGGATTCCAATGTGATCGGCCTGGAGGCCAAGGACCTGGCGGGCAGATCCGGCGGCAAATAACGCTTTCCCGGGTAAGCGGTTAAACAGCACGATACTCCGACAAACCCGAATAGCCGGCGCAGTAGACAAGCTCTTCCCTGCTGCGGCGGAACCGCATCGGTGCGGCTTGCGTTCCGGCTGAGCAAACAAATCCGTCCGCCACTTACGATTTTCCAGGAGAGAGCCGATGAAAGGTCCCGAGGTTTCCCTCAAGCATCTTCAGCGTGCCATCACGATGGAGCTGACCACGGTCAATCAGTATCTCCTGCAAGCACATCAGCTCGCGAATTGGGGAATCGATCGGCTATCGGATCGCATGTTCAACGAGATCGAGGAGGAGCGCGGGCACGCGAACAAGTTTCTGGAGCGCATGCTGTTCCTCGAAGGCGATCCGAACGTGCGAGACCTCGACGAGGTTGTAAAGCCCGAAAGCGTGAAGCAGATCTTCGAAACCCAGTACAAGATGGAGCTCGACGCCCGCGCCTACTACGACAAGGCCGCACGCGAGTGTCAGGACGCCGGCGACAGCGGCACGTTCGAGCTATTCGTCACGATCCTGAAAGACGAGGAAGGACACATCAACTTCCTCGAGGACCAGTTCGACCTGATGAAGCTGATGGGCGAACAACTCTATATCGGACGTCAGGTCTCGTCCGTCGCGAATGACGAAGACGACGAATGAGCTTATGAGCCGGCAGCGCCGTGCTCAACCGGCGGAACTCTAGCCGGTTCAGGGGGCGGCCCGCAACCTGCGTCGGTCCCCAGGGCGAACGAGCACTCCTCATCCCGGTGGCTTCGATCTCCGGGCCTTTCCTGCATTCCGCAACACGTTCGAGCTCCGGGCAAATCTGACCCGGTGATAGCAGTCGATAACCATCATTCGGTGATGACACAATTGCGCGCGAAAGATATGTCGATTGGCGATCGTGCACCAAGAGGCTGCAGCTCACGCAATGACACGATCTCGGCCAACCCACTCCGGACCCGCCCTGCCGCGCCCTCCAAATCCCCGACCGGGCCCGGATTCGCCACCGCGCGCGCGCGGGGCTCGCGCCGCTCGGCAAGCGCAGAAGGCGCAGCGTACGAGTCCACTGCAGGCAGCACTGCTCTGGTTTGTCGTGAGCGTCGCCGCGCTCGTCGTGGCCACCGCCACGTTCCTGTTCATCGCGACGCCGACGGATCTGATTCGCGATCGGATCGTGCAAGAGGTGCACCGGCAGACGGGCCGCGACTTCGTTGTGGCTGGCGGAAGCTCGCTCAACATCATTGACGGGCTCGGGATCAAGCTGCACGAGGTCTCGCTGTCATCTCCTTCCGAGATGGGTGGAGCGCCGATGGCTCGCGTCGGCGAGGTGGATGTCAGGATTCCATTCTGGTCGCTGATCCGGGGCGAGCTTCAGGTGGATCGGCTCGTGCTGCGGCGCCCGGAGCTAAGTCTCCGCGTGAATGCCGATGGCCGCCGTAACTGGAAGTTCGATCGGCCGGACAGGAAAACAGGCCCGCAGCGGTCTGGAGCGGGTGGCGGGGTTGGCGGAGCAGAACTTGCCGGCAGCTTGAAATCTCTGCCCGTCACCAATGTGCTGATCCAAGACGGTGTCATCCATTATGCGAACGAGCGACATGATATCCGTGAAGAGATCAGCGGCCTTGATCTCGAGGTCAGTGCCTCATCTCTGGACAGCCGGCTCGAAGCTGCGGGTGACCTCACCCTCCGCAATCAGGACCTCGAAGTTCGGGCCGGCCTGAGCTCGCTTGCATCATTGCTGGACGGGGCGCCATCCGAATTCGCGATCGACCTCACGGGTCAGTTGCTGAAGGCGAATTACCAGGGAACAGTTGCGACATTGCCCAGCACGGAGCTGGCCGGCAATTTGAAGGTCCAGTCCGGTTCGATCCGGACTCTTGCGGGCTGGCTCGACTTTTCCGGTTTCGACGATCATGCAAACGAGCCGCTCTTCATATCAGGCAAGCTGGAGGTGACGCCGTCGTCGGTTACGCTCAGCGGAGCCGATGCGCGCCTGGGCAATACTGCCGTGAAGGGCCTCGCGATACTTGAAAGCCGGTCCGGCACTCGCCCACGACTCAGTGCCGACCTGCACGTCAGTCAGCTCGACCTCGGCTACTGGGTGACTCCAAGTGGAAAACCTACAGGCAGCAAAAGCGATAGTGGGGGGAGTTCCGGCACCAGCGGCGACGGCAAGCCTGATAGCATCGATGACCTCTTGCGAGGAACCCAGAGCGACCAGCCGCAGGTGCGCGGCTTCATTGCCCGCCACGGCTGGAGCGATGTTCCATTCGAATACGAAAAGCTGGGTGCGATTGATGCCGATTTGAAGCTGCAGATCGACCAGGTCATTTACCGGGATGTCAAGGCCGGGACGACGCGAATCACGGCGAGGCTGGCCGATCGCCGATTGGACGCAAGCATCAATGAAATCGAGCTTTACGATGGCGCAGGACGCGGAACCGTTCAGCTCGACGCGACCGGATCTGTCCCCACAATCCAGGCGGATCTGCAGATCAATGGCGTCTCCACATTCCACCTGCTGAGAGATGCCGCCGAATTCGATTGGGTCGACAGCAAGGGCCGGATCACGATCGCGATCACAGGGCAGGGCCGAACCGAGCGCGAGGTCGTCGAAACTCTGAACGGGAAAGCAGAATTCGCATTCCGCGACGGCGCGCTGGTCGGTGTCGACACTCCCAGCACCATCGAGTCCCTGCAGCAGGGCCGCATTCCCCGCCTCGAGCGCAATATGACAGACCGGACGAAATTCAGCACGCTTAATGCCTCATTCAGCATCGAGAACGGAATCGCGCGAAACCGTGATTTGCGACTGGAGAGTGAGCTCGTTCAGGTCAGTGGAGCGGGAACAGCAAATTTGCCGAACCGAACCCTCGACTACACCGTGCGCCCGAAGCTGCTAACGGGTCGCAAAACAAATGGAAAGGAACCGCCCTCCGGTCTGGAGCTGCCGATCCGGGTAACCGGGTCCTGGGATCACCCCGCGTACGCTGCTGATGTCGATACCATGCTGAAAAACCCGGACGACGTCGTCGAAGCCGTCAAGGACATCGGAAAGCAGCTCAAGGGCAAGAACCTGGAGGAAGCATTGGATAGCCTGCTCGGTGGAGGCGATGACGATGACGGCCACAAGAAGCCGAAGGCTCGCGACCTGCTGCGGAAGTTTCTCAAACCATGAGGAGTTTTCGGAGCAGCCCGAGCTGGCCAGCCCCAGCTAGAGCATTCCTGGTTTTGATGGAAGGCAGCAGCTGTCACTCCCTTCACCTCTCCCATGGCGAGAGATTCGGCCCGAAGGGCCGGATGAGGGGCACTGGCGGCCGAAAATGCCCAGCCGCAAGGCTACTCTTTTGAGGTCGGCAATCGTCGCCCGTGAGGTGCTGCAGTGCCGCCCGAAGGGTACCTTGTAACTCGGGCCGTTGCCAAGTCGCCGACGGTCGGCAAATTCAACAGCAGCGCTGACCACTAGCAGGTCGTTGACTTTGTACTCAAGCGCCGAGGACTTTGCGCAGCGAAGCCTCGATCTGGCCACCGCAGTAAGCGTTGCCATAATCTTGCTGCGCCTCGGCGGCCAGCTTGGCTAGCGGCGGCAGATCAGCAACGCGCCGCGTCAGGGCGGCCGTCATGGGCGCGGTTTCTCCGAAAATCATCTCGATCTTTTTAAAGCGGTCGGTCATGGTCGACCAAAGGGTGGCTGTCACGACGTCGGCGATACCTGGCGTCTCGCCGCCAAGCAGGAAGCCGGAGGTGGCCTTCAGGCCATGCCGGCGGCCTGTCTCTTCCCATAACGACATCCACTTCTTCAGGCGCGG
>JAEVZQ010000416.1 GCA_023392135.1 Pseudomonadota bacterium
AAGCAGCGCCGGTCGGCCGGCTCCAGCCGGCGGCGCAGATCGTCCCAGCCCTGGATGGCGTGCACGGCCTCGTAGGCGATGATCTTCTCCAGGATCGCCGCCGGTGTCTGCCAGTCGATCCGGCGCAGCACCAGGAAACCCCTGTTGAACCAGGAATAGAGCAGGTGCCGCAGATCCGTGTCGACGATTGAAAGCGCGGGATCACCCGCGAGCAGCTTCAGCAGGTCACTCCGCATCGCGACGATCTTGCCGGTCGCGCCCGGAGCCAGATTGAGCCTGCGGAAGAACTCCTGACGCGGGCTTTCCACGGCAGCCTGCAACCGTGTCAGCGCCTCCGGCGAAGGTTGCTCCAGATAGGCCGAGGCGGCCTCCTGAACATCCTCCTCTCGGGGTTGCAGTGAGTGAGCGAGGAATTGGAAGAACGCAAGCTTCTGCTCGCTGGACATCCCACGATAAAGCGCCAGGACCTGATCCGCGATGGCCACGCCCGATGCCTCGCCGCGCACCGACACGAGCGCCTCGGCAAGTTCGGCGATGTCCTCGCTGGCGTTCCAGCTTCGACCCGACCACTGCAGAAGCTGCCGTCCCTGCTCGGCAACCGTAGTGAGCAGCTCCTGCAGAAACGAAACGTTCGCCACGACCGATCCTCTCCCGCTGCTGACGTGCCTGGCGGCTTGCCACTCGACGGGCAGAGCCAAGCACGGCTATCTAGTCCAGATAACAACGGTTCAAAGGAAACGCCATGACAGATGCCGAGACCTACGAAATTCTGGCTCTCAAGTACGGCACGCATGCGAACCGCTTTCGCGCCGACAATTTCCTCATGGCAGACGACCACGCAAGTCCGCAGCCGATCGACTACTTCGTTTGGGTGATCCGCAACGAGCACCGGACCATCCTGGTCGATACCGGATTCACCAAGGCGGAAGCAAGCGAGCGCGGCCGTGTTCTCGACCGCGAGCCCCGGGAGGCGCTCGCGCTGCTCGGCATCGAGGCCGAGGCGATCGAAACGGCCATCATCTCGCACCTGCATTTCGACCACGCCGGCACGCTGGGCCACTACCCGGCCGCCCGCCTTCATCTGCAGGAAGCCGAGATGGCCTACGCTACGGGCCGCTGCATGTGCGACGAGATCCTGCGCCGGCCGTTCAATGTCGATCACGTTTGCCAGATGGTGCGGAGGGTATACTCGGGCCGCGTCCATTTCCACGACGGCGAGGCGGAAATTGCACCGGGCATCACGGTGCACCCCGTTTCCGGGCACAGCAAGGGCCTGCAGTGCATCCGTGTCCGGACGGGCTCGGGCTGGGTCGTCCTGGCGGCCGATGCCTCGCATCTGTACGAGAACTTCGAGCAGCGCCGTCCCTTCCCGATCGTCGTCGATGTGGAGGCAACACTCAGGTCATACGAGAAGCTGGAGGCGCTTGCGACCTCACGGCGGCACATCATCCCCGGTCATGACCCGCTGGTGCTGAAGCGCTATCCGGCGCTCGACGATCGCACCGAGGGCATCGTCCATCGGCTCGATCTGCCACGCATCGATTGAGGCCTTCCGGGGCTGCTATCCCTCGGCCTTGTCCATGGCCCGCAGATCCACGCGGCGGATCTTACCCGTCACTGTCATCGGCATCTCGTCGATGAAGCGGATGCGGCGGGGGTACTCGTGAGCGGCGAGGCGCTCGCGGACGAAGGACTGAATTTCGGCTATCAGCTCGTTCGAGGGCTGAACGCCCGGCGCAGGCACCACGAAGGCGACGACGATCTCGCCGCGAACCGGATCGGAAGCGCCCACCACGCCCGCCAGGGCGACGGCCGGATGCTTCTGCAGGCATTCCTCGACCTCGCCCGGACCGATACGGTAACCGGCCGAGTTGATGATGTCGTCGTCGCGGCCCTCGAACCAGAAGTAGCCCTCTGCGTCCTTGCGCGCGACATCGCCCAGCAGGCACCAGTCGCCGCGAAATTTGTCGCGGGTGGCCTCCGGGCGCCGCCAGTATTCGAGGAACATCACCGGATCAGGCCGCTTCACGGCGACCATGCCGGTCTGGCCCGGCGGCAGGACATTGCCCTGCTCGTCGACGATTTCGACGATATGACCCGGGATCGCGCGACCCATCGAGCCTGCGCGCACCGGGAAGAGGCGGCCGGAGTTGCCAACGACGAGGTTGACCTCCGTCTGGCCGAAGAACTCGTTGGGCGTTAGACCGAATGTCTCCTGACCCCAGGCGATCATGTCCTCGCCGAGTTTCTCGCCGCCGGTGCCGATCGAACGCACGTCGTAGCCAAAGCGCGCGCGGGGCTCCGGAACCTGCCGCATCAGCCGCAGCGCAGTCGGCGGCATGAAGACGTTGCGCACGCTGTGGCGCGCCATGAACGCAAACGCCCACTCGGGATCGAACTTTGCCCGCGCCGAGCCGACCACTGCAACGCCACAATAGAGCGATGGCAGGAGCACATCGAGAAGGCCACCAGCCCAGGCCCAATCGGCCGGTGTCCAGAAGCGATCGCCCGGCTTCGGAAACATATCCTGCGGCAGCATCACTCCGGGCAGATGCCCGAGCAGAACACGGCCAGCGTGGAGGACCCCCTTCGGATTGCCGGTCGTACCGGAAGTGTACATCAGGATCGCCGGAGCATCCGGCCCCGTATCCGCGGCCCGCACGCCATCCGACGCGCGCTCGATGAGATCCCAGAACCGTTGCGCCCGGCTGCCCGCGCGATCTCCGACCGAAATAACGTGCTCCAGCGACTCTATGCCGGCGATCGCAGCCTCCAGTCGCTCCAGCCCGCCGGACGTGCTGATGAGCACGCGGGCGCCGCTGTCCCGCAAACGATAGTCGATGGCGTCCGGCCCGAACAGATTGAACATCGGCAACGAAATGCCACCGAGCTTCTGCACGGCGACGTGGCTGATCAGGCTTTCAGGGCATTGCGGCAGGTGAATGCCGACGATGGTGCCAGGCCCTATGCCCAGATGAGCGAGCGCATTCGCAAAACGGTTTGCCGCCTGCTCGACCTCGCTGAAGCTCCACACCCGCACGCTGCCGTCGGCCTGCTCGTAGATCAGTGCGGGAGCTTCCGGCGATGTCCGCGCGTACCGGCTGCATACGGCCTCGCCAATATTGAACCGGGGCGGAATCTCCCAACGGAACGTGCCGTAGACCTCATCGTAGCTCGTGCCGGCGAGGTACATTCCCGCCCCTGTTCAGGCCTGACCGTGCCCGGAAATCAGCTCGTAGGTGAGTACGCGCTTGGAGGCGGTCATCGGCGTGACGGTGTCATTGAACGTCTTGAAGTACGGCGTCTCGCAGTGAAGCTTGAACGCAGCCTCGTCGTCGTAAACCTCGTACAGGAAAAAGGTATTTGGATCGAGCGGGTCCTCGGACACGTCGAATTGTCGGCAGCCTGGCTCGTTTTCGAGGCTGTTATGGGCCTGCTGGAGCAACGCAGCGCGGAACGCAGCCGTGTGCTCTTTCCGCGCCTCGAAGAAGACGGCGACGACGTACATCGAATACTCCCTCCTAGTGTGATTCAGATCGAGTTGCCAGCCGCGAACTAGGCCGCAACGCCATGGGAATTCGCGCCGAACCCCGACAGCGCGCGCTTGCGCGAGACGGTCCGGATGCGTCCGCCCGCCTGCGCCGGGGCGACAGCCTGCGTCAGGTCGGCCGCTTCGAGCAGCTTGGCAAAGTCGATGCCCGTCGAGATGCCCATGTGCTCGAAGGCAAACACCAGATCCTCCGTCGCCGTGTTGCCCGTTGCGCCCGGAGCGAACGGGCAGCCGCCGAGCCCCGCCGCGGCGCCGTCGATGATCCGTACGCCCGCCTCGTAGGCGGCAATCGCGTTGGCAATGCCAAGATTGTAGGTGTCATGCCCGTGGAAACAGAGCTCCACCTTGTCGCTTGCATAGTCACGCGCAAGGATCGAGAACAGCTCGCGCACGTGGTTCGGCGCCGCCCGGCCGGTCGTGTCGGCGATGCCGATCTCGACCTCCGGCACGATCCGCAACAGCCGTTCGACGCAGGCGATGACGCGCGATTCCGGCGTGCGACCCTCGAACGGGCAGTCGAAGCTCGTGGCGAAGCTGAAGCGCAGGCGCACGCCTTCGCCCAGCTCGGCCCAGGCCTGCTCGAAATCGGCGAAGCTTTGATCGACGGACCGACGGACGTTGGATTGATTGTGGCTCTCGCTGACCGACAGCACCCAGCCGACCTCGCGCAGACCCGCAGCCTTGGCGAGCTCCAGCCCCTTGCGGTTCGGCACCAGCACGTGCACGCGCATGCTCTCCGGCAGCCGTGCCCGCTGCAACACTTCGCTCGTGTCGACGAGCTGCGGAATGGCCTTCGGACTGACGAAAGAGCCAATCTCCATGCGCGGGACGCCGGTTGCCGCCAGCGCCTCGACGATGTGGATCTTCGTCTCCGTTGGGATGAACTCCTTGACGGCCTGGAAGCCGTCGCGCGGCGCGACCTCGACGATGGTGACTGCGCTCATAGGATCCCCTTTTCTTTCAACTGCGCCACTCTGGACGGAGAATAGCCCAGCAGCTGCTCATAGACTTGCGCGTTGTGGTGGCCAATCTCCGGGCCGGTCCAGCGGATCTGCGCGTCGCGGTCGAGGCCCTCGACCACTGGCACGACGCCTGGATGCAGCAAGGCCCCGTGCAGCGGATCCTCGACGCTCGTGACCATGCGCCGGGCCTTGAACTGGGCATCATCGGCCACGTCGGCAATGGTATAGATCTTGGTCGCCGGGATGTTGGCAGCCTCCAGCCGCTCGAGGGCAACGTCGCTCGACAGCGCGCGCGTCCATTCAGAAATCATGGTATCGAGCTCCGCGACGTGCTCGACACGACCGCCATTGTCCTTGAAGCGAGGATCGGCCGCCACGTCGGGCCGGTCGATCACGCGGCACAGCGCAGCGAACAGAGGATCGGAGTTGGCAGCGATCAGCAGCCAGGTGCCGTCGGCGCAGGGATACGCGTTGCTTGGGGCCGCCGTGTTGATGGCCGAGCCCATGGGCTCCCGGATCTTCCCTGTGAGCCCATATTCGGGCAGCGCGCCTTCGAGCAGCGTCAGCACCGCTTCGCCCAGCGCCACGTCTATGACGCGTGCCTCCTTGGCCCCGGAGGTGCGCTGGTCGAGCACGGCGGCCAGCGCTCCGATGGCGCCGTAAAGACCGGCGACGCTATCACCGAGACTGACGCCGGCGCGCGGCGGCGGCAGATCGGTAACATCTTTCGGATAGCCGCCGATGTAGCGTAGTCCACCCTTGGCCTCGCCGATCACACCGAACCCGGACTTGTGCGCATCCGGCCCGGTCTGGCCATAGCCGGAAATCCGGATCAGGACGATGCCGGGCCGTGCATCCGCGAGCTGCTGCGGGCCGAGCCCCCACTTCTCGAGCTGGCCGGGGCGGAAGTTCTCAACGACCACGTCGCATTTCCGGACGAGGTCCAGCACGATCTCTCGACCCTCGGGCTTGCGCACGTCGAGCGTGATGCAACGCTTGTTGCGCCCGTGCACGCTCCACCAGATCGAGCGTCCGCTGGCTAGCATCCCCCAGCCGCGCACCGGGTCGCCGCCGGGCGGCTCCAGCTTGATGACGTCGGCGCCGAGGTCGGCAAGGGCGCGCGTACAGAACGGTGCCGCGATGAAGTGACCAAGCTCGACAACGCGTAGGCTTCTGAGTAGTGGCTGAATGGCGTCGGACACCGGCGGCGCTCCTATCACCCGTCGGACTGGCCCAGGCGCTGACGGGGAATAATCTGTGCCACTAATAGTCAATCGTCAGGCCGCTTGCCAGTTATTCAGGCCGCCTCCTTCGAGGGCCTCCACAGCCCCTCGCGTCGATGACTCACGCCCGGCCGCTAAGGTATCGAGCTGAGCGCACGCAGTCTTTCCCCCGTTTCGGCGTCAGCGGGGAAGAATGCCTCGATCGCCAACTCCGCAAGCGTGACGTCGACCGGCGTCCCGAACACGGTGGTGGTGCTGAAGAGCGAAAGAATGCCGGCGTCACTCCGGAGTTGCATTGGCGTCACGACACCGTTCGGAGGCAAGTCGGCAACTGTGTCGCTGCTATTCGCTGGGTCAGGGAAGGACGACAGCTCCCCGCAGAGATCGATCAGAGCCGGATCGGCGCCGCCATCGATCTGCTGGTGCAGCCGGGACAGGATGTGGCTGCGCCATTCCCGGTAGTTCAGGATCCGCGATCCGAGCCCCTGGGGGTGGAGGCTGAGGCGCAACACGTTGACGGGCGGTGTCAGGAGCTCCTCACTCGCACCTGCTATCAAACGCGCGAGTCACGGTGCAGGACGGTGTTGCAGGGGCCGGATCACGGTCTGGCAGCCCTTGCGCTCAGACTTCTCAGGCGGCTGAAGCCGCAGAGCAGGTGCGAGCTGGTTGCCCCCCAGCCCGCTCCTCACACCTCAGACCACCCCGAGCGCGCGCATCGCCTCGGCCACCCGGATGAAACCGGCGATGTTGGCGCCAGCAACGTAGTTGCCCGGCATCCCATACTCATCCGCCGTCTCCGCACAGCGGTCGTGAATCTGGCGCATGATGGTGGCGAGGCGCTCCTCCGTCTCCTCGAATGTCCAGGAGTCCCGCGAGGCGTTCTGCTGCATTTCGAGCGCACTGGTCGCAACGCCACCCGCGTTGGTCGCCTTGCCGGGTCCGAAGAGGACGTTGGCATCGAGGAAGATACGCATCGCCTCGGGCGTGCACGGCATGTTGGCACCCTCGCCCACGGCGATCACGCCGTTCTGCACGAGCTTGCGTGCGTCGCCACCGTTGAGCTCGTTCTGTGTCGCCGAAGGCATGGCGATATCGCAGGGGACATCCCAGATCCTGCCCTTCGGCACGTAGTCGGCCGTGTCCTTCCGCAGGCGGGCATACGCCGAGTTACGCTCCCGCCGCACCTCCTTGATCTCTTTCACCAGATCGAGGTCGATGCCGCCTTCCTCGACCACGTAGCCGTCCGAGTCCGAGCAGGCGATCACGCGCCCGCCAAGCTCCTTGATCTTCTCAATCGTGTAGACGGCGACATTGCCAGACCCGGAGACGGTGACCTTCTTGCCGTCGAAATCCACTCCGCGGGTCTTCAGCATCTGCTCCACGAAGAAGACGGCACCATAGCCGGTCGCCTCCCGCCGGACCTGCGAGCCGCCCCAGGTCAGGCCCTTTCCGGTGAGGACGCCGGACTCGTAGCGGTTGGTGATGCGCTTGTACTGGCCGAACATGTAGCCGATCTCTCGCTGCCCGACGCCGATGTCGCCGGCCGGGACGTCAGTGTACTCGCCGAGATGGCGGTAAAGCTCCGTCATGAACGACTGGCAGAACCGCATGATCTCCATTTCGGAGCGCCCCTTGGGATCGAAATCAGATCCGCCTTTGGCGCCGCCGATGGGCATGCCTGTCAGAGCGTTCTTGAAAGTCTGCTCGAAGCCGAGGAACTTTATGATACCGAGATTGACGCTGGGGTGGAACCTGAGGCCGCCCTTGTAGGGGCCGAGCGCCGAGTTGAAGCCCACCCGGAAGCCGCGATTGATCTGCACCTGGCCTTTGTCGTCGAACCACGGAATGCGGAAAATGACCTGGCGCTCGGGCTCGCAGATCCGCTCGATCAACGCCTCGTCGGCGTAATCGGGATGTTTGGCGATCACGAGGCCGATGCTGTCGAGCACCTCCCTGACAGCCTGGTGGAACTCGACCTCGCCGGCATTGCGGCGCAGGACGTCGGTGAATATCGGCCCTAGCTTCTCGTCCAAAGGAGACACCGTCGTAATCCTCGACAATATTCTGAACGCAGCAAAGTGGTTCCAAGCACTGCGCGCGGGTGCGCAATGAACCGACAACTCAGCTTGCGTGCAAAACCCCCAGCAGATAATTCCCGAGCTGGTGCATCGGGAAGACGGACTTCCTTACAGCAATGACCGTTTTTCGAGCAAGGTGGTTAGTAGGCCACAGAACAATTCGCCACGGCCCCATACGCATGTTGGGAGGCTGCAGCGGAGGCGAGTGGGCCCTGCCCGATGTCTGAATGGCAGCTACAGCTTGATCTTCGGGTCCAGCCAGTCCCTCAGCGAATCGCCGAACAGGTTGAAGGCGAACACCGCGAAGCTGATGGCGAGACCCGGAAAGATGATCATCCAGGGCGCCTGCTCATAGAACTCCTGCGAGCTGCCGGAGAGCATCAGGCCCCATGCCGCCGTGGGCTCGGTAACGCCCAATCCCAGGAACGACAGCGAAGCCTCGAGCAGGATCGCCTGAGCGATGAACGCGGTGAACATGATCAGGAACGGCGCTACCACGTTGGGTGCGATATGCCGGAAGATGATGCGGCTGTGGCCGTAGCCGGCGGCCCGCGCGGCATCGACGTAGGGCATCTCCCGGATGGCGAGTGCCGAGGCGCGCACCACGCGAGCGACCTTCGGGATCATCGGGATCGCAATCGCGACGATGAGGTTGAGATCGAGGCCGAGGACAGGCCATTTGCCGAGCACGGCAACCACCGCAAGCGCCAGCACGATGATCGGGAAGGACAGCAGGACGTCCATGAAGCGCTGGATCAGCATATCGATCCGGCCACCGAAATAAGCCGACACGACGCCGATCATTGCACCGATGCCGGAGCCCAGCAGCGAGGACAGGAAGCCGACCGCCAACGCTGTGCGCGCACCGTAGATGATGCGCGAGAACACGTCGCGTCCGAAGGCATCCGTCCCCATCAGGTGATCCCATGACGGCGCGGCGAGCATGGCCCCGTAGTCGAGCGCCAGCGGATCGTAGGGCGCGACGTACTCGGCGAAGATGCCGGCGATGAAAAGGCAGATGATGAAGACGAGCCCGGCCGCGCCCAGCGGCTGCGTGAAGGCGAACTGCACCAGCGGGTGCCGCTTCTTCGGCACCTTGTAGGTGATCTGCGGGGCTTCTTCGGCAATGGCCATATCAGCGGTACCGGATTCGCGGATCGAGCGCCGCGTAGAGCAGATCGACCAGGAAGTTGATGACGATGAAGAACGTCGCGACCAGCATGACCAGCGCCTGCACCATCGTGTAGTCGGCGCGCGTCACCGTCTCGACGAACAGCTTGCCGATGCCATTCAGGTTGAAGACCTGCTCGGTGACGACCAGACCGCCAATGAGAAAAGCGAACTCAAGGCCGATCACGGTGACGACCGGCAGCATGGCATTGCGCATCGCGTGACGGGAGACGACGAGCCGTTCGAAGACGCCCTTGGCCCGCGCGGTGCGGATATAGTCCTCCTGCAGCACCTCCAGGATGGTCGAGCGTGTCATGCGCGTGGCGACGGCCGAATACCGGTAGCCGACGGCCATGGCCGGCCAGATGAGCTGCGAAAGATTGGTCCAGGGGTCCTCGTAGATGGGCGTGAAAGTCAACGGGGGGATCCAGTTGAACAGCAGCAGCAAGCCCAGGATCATCAGCATGCCGAGCCAGAAGGATGGCACGGCAAGACCGGCGATCGCGAAGACCTGAATGGTGCGGTCGACCCAAGTATCCTTGAACAGGGCCGCGATGGTGCCCAGCGGGATTGCGATCAGCGTCGCCAGGATGGTCGCCATGATGGCGACCTGCATGGACAGCTCCAGCCGGCTGGAGATCTCGTCCCAGACCGGACGGCCCGTCCACATGGAGACGCCGAAGTCACCTACCGCGATGCCGGTCATCCAGTCGATGAACTGCTGCCATAGCGGCTGGTCGAGACCGAGACGGGCGCGCTCCTGCGCCAGCACCTCCGGGCTCACCTGCCCGCCTTCCATCAGGAACCGCAGCTCGACGATATCGCCGGGCATCATGCGCAGCAGCAGGAAGACGAGCACCGCTACACCCAGCAGTGTCGGTATCATCAGAAGCAGGCGGTTGATGGTGTAACGAAGCATCGCGAGCCGATTGAAAACTCAGGGGCGGTTTGATCGGGCGGCCCGGCATCAGCCAAGGCCGCCCTCTCTGCTACTGGTCGCGTGTCACTGGTCGAGCCAGACGTCCTGAAGGTCCTGGTTCAGGTAGTGGCTCGGCGACATGTGCC